>PMDM01000131.1 GCA_003155565.1 Methylococcaceae bacterium
GGCAGAAAAGCGTTGCCCACCCTTGGCTAAGGCGATAGGTGTAGGTTGCCTGCTGTTTGGCAACCCAGCCTACCTTTATAACGCTTTTACATAAAAAAAGTTATGCAGTTAAAGCTTTTGAAGCCGATTTTTGACTTTTAAAGCAGAGCAAAGCGACGATTCCAGAACCAAAAAGCCAAATAGCAGCCGGAACGGATACATTACTAACAGTGGCTTTGAGCTGACACTGTAATCCTTCTAAGTCAAGAGCTGTACTGCCTGCATGGATAATATGATCAAGTGCATGTGCACCATTGCCAAACCAACGTTGATTAGTCGTATCAAAACTCATTGCTGCACCATCAAAAGTGATATTAATAATGTCAATTTTTTCATGTGGCAACTCAATCAATAGGGCTAATATAGCGGAGGATGCATCACTAGATGGGAAATTCCAACCATGCGAAAAAGAAGTATCATTGGGTATATGGCCAAAGCCAAAGTCGGCAGCGCTAGCAGAACCATCAGGATCTGTTATAAATGAACCATCTTGGAGTGGTGTACCCCACGATAACGACACCGAAGAAGCAACTCCTGAAATTCCCATCATCATTAATAAAGCTAAAACAACACTAATTTTTTTCATAAAAAACTCCTCCATAAAAAAAATATTTCATTCAATTTACGTATACATATGCAACTCGTCTATCTTCATATGGCTTACTACCTCCCTTGCCTCACAGCAGGTTTGGTATTTATCATCCTTGGAAAGTATGCTATACAGATATTTTGGAGTTGTATTGATCTAAATCAAATAATCGTTGAAATATACTTCTAGAAGCCTGTCGGATTAATATCCCGTATGCCCGCCGAGCATCGCGATAAGCTGTGCTAATTTATAGGATGTTACCGACGAAGGGAGGCACATCGTTCGCGATTGATGCGCCGCACCACGTTTGGCACATCCTATAGCCTTGTTGGACAAACAGCTTTATCGTTTGCCCACCATTAACCGATAAATCGGTGGGCAGAAAAGCATTGCCTACCCTCTAATCACCAAACAACTCATCAACCCGACTGGTAAAATGCCCTTCCGCAAGCCGGGTCAACACCTTATCACCTACCTTTAATTGCTCAGTAGCCCTGACGATTTGACCGAAAGTCTGCTCAGTAACCAGCGCATAACCTCTATTTAAGGTAGCTAAAGGGCTAACTGCATGTAAGGTTTGGCTGGCGTTAAGTAAACGCTGATTGTTGTGTTTCAGGCAAGTGTTTGTCGCGGTAATCAGGCGTTCGCTTAGGTATATTTGCTGCTGTTGATTGTGCCGGATTGCTGATATTGGCGAGTTTTGCCTTAACCGGGCGATTTGGATTTCAATGGTTCTTCGGTTGTGCGATAACTTAAGCTGGACCGCTTTCTTTAGATTTAATTCAAGTTCATCCAGCCGTTGTTGGTTGCGGGTCAGTTTTTGCTTCGGGTGTTGTTGCTGCAAACGCCCATTTAACCAGTCGATTTTTTGCTGCTGCTGCCTGAGTAGCCGTTGCAAATGTTGTTGCAGCCTAACTTCTAACTCATTGAATTTATGTAGCCATTGCTGTTGATCCGGCGTTGCATGTTCTGCTGCAGCAGAGGGCGTAGCAGCTCGAAGATCAGCAACAAAATCAGCGATGGTCACATCGGTTTCATGGCCGACACCGGAAATAACCGGAATCTGGCTGGCAAATATTGCCCTGGCAACCATTTCCTCATTAAACGCCCACAGGTCTTCCAGCGACCCGCCGCCCCGGGCAAGTATCAGTACATCGCATTGGTTAAGGTTGTTTGCCGTGGCAATCGCCTTGACAATCTCGTACTTGGCATTCTCGCCTTGTACAGCAACCGGATAGATGATGACGGGTACAGCAGCAAAACGCCGTCGCAGGACAGTCAGAATATCCCGGATGGCGGCACCTGATGGCGAGGTGATAACGCCAATCGTTTTGGGCAGGGTAGGCAGGTTTTTTTTGTGTGATGCAGAAAACAGCCCTTCTTCCGACAATTTGAGCTTGAGTGCATCAAACGCCCTGCGTAAAGCGCCAGCGCCAGCTTCTTCAAGGTATTCAACGATAAGCTGGTAGTCGCCGCGAGGTTCGTACAGACTGACTTGCGCCTTGACGACAACCTGTTTGCCGTTTTCCGGCTTGAATGATTGTTTGCGCTGATGACGAAACATCGCACAACGCACTTGGGCATTGACATCCTTTAGCGTGAAATAACAATGTCCTGATGAGGGTATGCTGAGGTTGGAGATTTCACCTCCGACAAAAATTGACAGAAAATGCCCGCCAAGTAAATCAGCAGTTTCTCGGTTAAGCTGGCTGACGGTATAGATTATTTGCGGCACGGAAGAGTACGTATAAGGATTGACAGCAAGTGGTATTAATCCGCAGAACTGGGCAGGTCGCTAAGACGATCTGCAAGTTCCCGATAATTGCTACGAAAATACAGCAAAGGTTCTCCTGAACGGCAACTCGCTTCCTGTACCTCGCCGATAATAATCCAGTGCGTTCCTGCACGGACTTTTTCTATGACCTTACATTCCATCGACATAAGGCTCTCGTTCAGGATCGGTACGCCCGTGTTACCTGGATGCCAGGCCGTATTTGCAAAGCGTTCTTCCTGACTGCTACCGCCGGAAAAATTATTGGAAACATCCTGCTGATTTGCATTCAAAATATTCACGGCAAAGCGTTGATTTTCATCAATGCCTTCTCCGGTATCTGCGGACTGGTTAAGGCACACCAGAATTTGCTGTGGTTCTGCGGAAACACTGGAGAACGCGGTCACTGTCATACCACGGACACCGAATTTGTCAGAGTGCGAGGTGACCACAGCAACACCGCTAGCCCAAAGCTGTAAGGCTTTTTTAAATTCTTCCGAACCTACCGCCATTCATTTCTCCAGTTATTGTTGATGCTTGGAATATTGTAAGTTTTGACAGGAGAGTTACAAAATCCAGCATTTTATAGAAACAAGGTCAATATGGTACAACACCCTCGAAGCGCTGGGTAATTATTGCTAATAGCAACGGGAAAACAAAGGTATTGCAGAGGTAATTACAACGGAAAGGTTATTTTGAAAGAAATGTTAGGTAGATTATTCATGGAATCAGGCGAATATGGACGCGAGAAAACAGCACTAAGGTTGTGATACCAATCCCAATAAGTTGTCATTGTTACCTTCTCCAAAGGGAGNNACAACTTTTTGGGATTGGTATGATTGCACCGATGAGTGCGAGCAACATATCAGATTGGGTGTGCTTTTAGAACATTCATTCTTCCAACTAGTTAAGGTTCGGATAAAATAGCCATGTTTGCCCGAAGTGATAACGCCAATGACCAAAAACATCCATATCGAAAGAAAGAGCGGTACTGCACTATTACCCTATATCCCTGAACTTGCCCGTCTTCGGATTGAAGTGTTCCGGGATTTTCCTTATTTGTATGATGGTACGCTTGATTATGAAAAAAAGTACCTACAGACTTACATTGACCACCCCGAAAGCGTGATTGTGCTAGCTTTTGATGACGATAAGATTGTCGGGGCTTCTACTGCCATACCGATGGAATATGAAACGGATGAGCTGAAAAGGCCGTTTCTTGAGCAGGACTATAATCTGGACGAGGTGTTTTATTGCAGTGAATCTGTGCTTAATAAGACTTATCGTGGCTTTGGGCTGGGTGTCCGTTTCTTCGAGGAACGGGAAGCCCATGCGGAAGCATTAGGTGGGTTTAAGCACATTACTTTTTGCTGCGTGGAACGTCCGGTCGATCATCCTAGGCGGCCTTTGGATTATGTGCCATTGGACAAATTCTGGAATAAAAGAGGTTACGTTAAGCATCCTGAACTTAAGACTACATACATCTGGAAGGATTTGGACGATGAAGACGAGACCGCAAAACCCATGATATTTTGGTTGAAACATGAACGTTAAGATTGTATCAGCCCAGTACGACATCAGCTTTCTGACGAGTTGGCAGGATTACCAGGACAAGATCGAGCGTTGGGTTGCTGAGGCGGCACAGCAAGATGCACGGATATTGCTGTTTCCAGAATATGCCAGCATGGAACTGGCTTCCTTATTCGGACAGGAAATATATTCGTCGTTGAGTAAGCAGCTTGCCGCAATGCAGTCTGTGCATGAAGATTATTTGGATTTGTTCAAAGCCTTGGCGAAGCAGTACCACTGCCTTATACAATCAGGCAGCTTTCCAGTAGAGGTTGAATCTGGCGTTTATCGTAACCGTGCGTACTTGTTTACGCCGGATGGTAAGGTGGATTATCAGGATAAGCTGATGATGACTCGCTTTGAGAATGAGCAATGGTTGATCCAAGGCGGCAAGGAATTAAAATGCTTTGACACCGAGTACGGCAAAATTGCCATTAACATTTGTTATGACAGCGAATTCCCCATGCTGGCGAGAAAACAGGTGGAAATGGGCGCAAATCTGATATTGGTGCCCAGTTGTACGGATACGTTAGCCGGGTATCATCGGGTCAAAATTGGCTGTCAGGCCAGGGCGTTGGAAAATCAGTGTTATGTGGTGCAGTCTTGCCTGGTTGGCCATGCGCCTTGGTCGGAGGCCGTCGATGTCAATATTGGTGCAGCAGGTATTTACACACCTGTGGATCGCGGGTTTCCTGATAATGGAGTTTTGGTTGCAGGGGAACTCAATGCCGTACAATGGGTAGTCGGCGAGGTATCGCTGAGTGCGTGTGCGGTTGTACGTGATCAGGGGCAGGTGTTTAATTATCGGGATTGGCCGTTACAAAACACATTGATCTAATTGAAGGATTTAATAAATCTCTGGTGAAATCCTTCGACAAGCTTCCTTCGACAAGCTCAGGACGAACGGAATCACACGTTCAGGGATTCCTTAATTGAAGATGGACTCAAACGAATACCCATTCACCTCCAGAATTTCTTTTAGCCTTTTCAATCCGTCCATTTGGATTTGTCTAACACGCTCTCTGGTTACGTTCAATTCCTGGGCGACTTCTTCCAGCGTTGAGTCTTCATATCCGCACAGGCCGTAACGGCGGCAAATGACTTCGCGTTGTTTTTCTGGCAATTGAAACACCCAGGTGGCTACGTTTTGCTTCATTCCGTCTTCTTGCAGTTGTTCAGCAGGCGATGGACTTTCTGTATCAGAAAGCGAATCAACCAGTGGTTGGTCGAAATCCTTACCGCCAGGAATGTCAATCGAGGTTACCCGTTCGTTCAGTTTGAGCATTTTTTCCACTTTGCTCACGGGTTTATCCAGATGCTTTGCGACATCTTCGGCGCTGGGTTCGTAATCCAGCACTTGTGCCAATTGACGTTGGGCTTTGAGGTAAGTATTCATTTCTTTTACGATATGAATCGGCAAACGGATGGTGCGCGTCTGGTTCATGATCGCCCGTTCTATAGTCTGCCTTATCCACCAAGTCGCGTATGTTGAGAACCGGAAGCCACGCTCAGGGTCGAATTTTTCGACCGCACGGATCAAGCCCAGATTGCCTTCCTCAATCAAGTCTAGCAGTGGTAATCCTCTGTTGAGATAGCGTCTGGAAATTTTTACGACGAGCCGTAAATTGCTCTCGATCATGATTTTACGGGCTTCACGGTCGCCCTTAATGGCGCGTTTACCGTAAATTTTTTCTTGATCGGCGGTGAGTAATTGTGAGCGGCTGAGTTCGTTTAAATAAACCCGGGTGGCATCAAAGCCGCTTTCGCTTCGTGTGTGTAAAAGAGCTGCATCTGCGCTAACTGGTTTATCATGGACAAAAGTATCTAAGTCCAGGTCTTCCTCAAGGGAAAGATCCTCGTCAATGATGACACATATATCTTCATCGGTGGGTTCAAATATTTCTTCATTCATATTAACTCCCGGATTGGCCTGCCTACCGAAAGAGGTGCTAGTGTTTCGGCATTAATGTTAATGGATTGATGGGCTTGCCATTTTTTCTTATTTCAAAATGTAATGACGCTTTTTTTAATCCTGTTAAGCCGACTTGTCCAATTGTTTGGCCTTTATCTACTCGCTGTCCTTCTTTGATGTACAACTTGCTGTTATTGGCGTAGGCGCTTAAATAGGTCTCGTTATGCTTAATAATCACCAAGTTTCCGAAACCTGCCAGCCCTTGACCACAATAAACTGCTTTACCTGCCTCAGCGGCCTGAACCGTTTGTCCGGTTTTTCCTGCTATATCTATCCCTTTGTTATCAGTCTGGACAAAATTTCTGGAAATTTTACCCTTTATTGGCCACTGAAAGCTTAACTTTAACACTTTTTTATTATCAATTGAAATAATTGATGTTTTTTCTTTATTATTTTTCGATATTAACAGATTGTTGTCAACTAGCTGTGCGTTTTGCTTTGGTTTTTTCGGTAAAGGAATATTGTTAGCGTTTGCAGGAATTGGCTGTTTTTTTGAATGGTCGCTTATTTGTTGGTCTGTAGTCGGTATTTTCTGCTGTTTTGGGGGCAGATTTTTGTCAACGTCAGGATCAGCCTGTTTGTTTTTTGTGCGGGATTCTACCTGATAAGGGGAGGGTGTTGGTTTATTAAGCCTCAGATTTCGATCAATAATTTTAGTGTTTACACTGCTTAAAGACGGTGACGTTTTTTGTTTTACAGTCTGGCCTGTTGAATGGATTTGGGGAGGGTTGTTTTGATACTGGTTGGGATAAGGCGAACTATTAATAGCAGGGTTTTGCTGGGCACTGGTATTTTGCTGTTCTTTAAGAAGGGTCTTGGCTGATGCTTGCGGGCTATCTGAATTATTGCTTGGCTTGATTGGCGATTTTTTACTGACATATCCATTCTCAGGCTCAACAGTTTGGTTAACTGTTTTTACAGGCGCGAAATTGGGCGGTTGGGCGCAGCCAGTCAGCATCATGAGCAATATCCATAGCACTAATGCGATAGGTTTTGAGGTCTGAAAAAGCATGGCTGGTGTTATTTATTCAGTAAAATTTTCTTTGCCAAATTTATTTTGGCAGCCAGATAATCTGAGCCACCGCGGTCAGGATGAATTTTTTGCATGAGCTTACGGTGTGCGGCGATGATGTCCTGTTCTGGAGCACCGGGTTTTAATCCTAATACCTCATAAGCCTCTTCTTTGGTCATGGCCCCTTTGGGGCTAGCCCTATCGCCTTGCCGCCCTGATGATTGCTGTTTGGAGGCCGTAAATTCCAGCCATAAGCGGTGCAGATGAGGCGCATAACGTAGCAGTACCGGCAACATTCGGACTGCAAAAGCGACAGCGATACCAGCCAGGGCAAATAACCCGTTTAAGCGGCCAGTGGCTCCCAGATAAATGAACACAACGCCAATAAATGAAAAAGTCAGGATTCTGATAATGCGTGCCACAAACGCTGGCGATGCTTTCTGAAAAGTCCGCAAAGCGTAAAATGCAATGACGATCAACAACAAAACTAAGTAAATTCGAATCACACTTTTCTCCGGCATACTGGCCGTTTGAGGTTGCTATATCTTAGCCGCAGCTTAATAAATTTCTGAATAAGTTGATTCTGTCCATAGTTCGACAAGGCTCTCCTGAGCGTAGCCGAAGGACTCACCACAAACGGAATCAACCAGTTACCGTTCGTCCTGAGCCTGTCGAAGGACTTATTCAGATATTCCTCAAATAATACCTTAGAATACTGCTGTTAACGAGACTTGCTCCCTTTTTTAATGGCTTTGATGACTATGAAAAATGCCAAGATTCCAATTTTAGGCTTTGCCGCTTTTAGTGGGACAGGAAAAACCACGCTGTTGACACAACTCATCCCGATTTTAAAGCAACAGGGCTTGCGTATTGGCCTTATCAAACATAGCCACCATAATTTTCAAATAGACCAGCCTGACAAAGACAGTTTCCGTTTGCGCGAAGCAGGTGCGTCGCCAGTCATGCTGGTGTCCACACACAGACGCGCAATCATCACAGAAATTGACCCCGTCAGGGAACCCGTGCTGGATGAGCAACTGCTCGCGTTCGACCAGTCGGAACTCGATTTGATATTGGTCGAGGGCTTCAAGGCGACACAATTCCCTAAAATCGAGTTGCACAGGCCTTCACTTAATAAGCCCTTACTTTACCTCAACGACTCTAACATTATTGCTATTGCTAGTGACTGTCCCTTAGTTACACCCCAAAGTTTGGTGCAATTAAACATAAATCAGCCTGAGCTGATTGCAAAATTTATTACCCACCAATTCATGAGGCTAATATGATTGACCCGTGCAGCCTTGAATCGTCACCATTATTGAGCATTGATGACGCACTAGAAAAGATCAAGACCGCCATACAACCGGTAATGGCTTCCGAACGGGTGGTGTTAAAAAATGCCCTGGGGCGTGTGTTGTCAGAAGATGTTGCTTCGCCTATCAATATTCCTTACGACAGGAACTCGTCCATGGATGGCTATGCCTTATCCAGCAAGGATATTAATTGCAGACAGCCGTTTACGCTTAGCCTAGTAGGTGCTTCGTGGGCGGGAAAACCTTATCAGGGCGCAGTACAAGCAGGGCAATGTGTGCGGATTTTTACCGGAGCTGTGTTGCCTGATGAAACCGATTCTGTGGTTATCCAGGAACAGGTTAGCGCAGATAGGGAAAACATTCTATTTCCGGCAAACACCGCTGCCTATCAGCACATCCGGGAAGCGGGTGAAGACATCAAACAGGGCAGTTTGGTATGTACCCGGCTGAAAAAATTAACGGCGGCTGATATTGGATTGCTGGCTTCTGCCGGGATTTATGATGTGCCGGTGCGGCGCAAACTTAATATTGCTTTTTTTTCCACGGGCGACGAATTGATGGGTATCGGCCAGCAGCCGGAATCAGGAAAAATCTACGACAGCAACCGTTATGCGTTGGCTGCTTTGCTGGCTGATCCTTGTTACAGCGTAGTCGATATGGGGGCGATACCCGATGACAGGCAGTTGCTTGAAGATAGTATTAAGCAAGCGGCTAATTACAATGATGTGATTATCACCACAGGCGGGGCTTCAGTCGGAGATGCCGACTATGTCAAAGATATTTTGGCAGGCTGCGGTGTAGTCAATTTCTGGAAAATTGCCATCAAACCCGGCAAGCCGCTGGCCTTTGGTAAAATCGGGGCATGTTATTTTTTCGGACTGCCCGGCAATCCGGTTTCGGTCATAGTCACTTTTCAACAGATTGTTGCTCCAGCACTTAAACAACTGTCTGGCGCAACAGCAAACAAGCCGTTGCGTTTGCTGGCAACCTGCACCACAGCCCTAAAAAAAGACCCAGGCCGTCAGGAATTTCAGCGCGGCATCCTCACCCAAGATACTAACGGCAATTTTTTTGTGGGATCCACCGGGCAACAAAGCGCGCATATCCTCAGTTCAATGAGCCAGAGTAATTGCTATATTATTCTGCCTGCCGAGTGTAAGGGTGTAAGTAGCGGTGAAAAAGTGCTGGTTGAGCCGTTTAGTGGTTTTCTTTAGCTATCTAATACCTAGCCACCGAACTATCGACTTCAATCGACCAAGCATCAATACCACCAACCAGATTGCTAACTTGCTTAAAACCGACCTGTGCAAGAAAATTGGCGGCTTGCATACTGCGGATACCGTGATGGCAAATCAGCACAATTTCCTGATCTATATCAATTTCTCGTAACCTTTGCGGAATTTGGTTCAACGGTATTAACACGCTGCCGTCGATATGGGCGTGTGCAAACTCAAAAGGTTCCCTTACATCCAACAGGAAGGGTTGTTCTTTTTCCCGAATTTTGTTTTTTAATTCTATGGCAGAGAGTTGTTGGATTGGCATGGCTACCCCTTCAAATCCGGTTAATAAATCGTTCTAAACGTTGCATAGCAACGGCCATGCGTTCGATGGTGGTCGTATAGGCAAAGCGCAGGTGTTGATGTGCTTGATAGCTGCCAAAATCTAAGCCCGGCGTTATCGCAACGCCTTCTACTTCTAACAGGTCGAGGGCGAATTGATAGCTGTCATCGGTAAATTTGGCGCAATTCGCATAAATATAAAAAGCGCCATCTGGTTTGACGGGAATTTCAAATCCTAACTTTACCAATGCGCCATAAAGATAGTCCCTTCTGTCGAAAAATTCAGCCCGCCTTGCTTCCAGTTCTTCAAGGGTTTCATCATCAAAAGCTGCCAGTGCTGCATGCTGGGAAAGGGTAGGGGTGGCAATAAAAATATTTTGCGCCAGCTTTTCAGTGGCTTCCACGAATTCATCGGGTACGATCAACCAGCCGATCCGCCACCCGGTCATGCCAAAATATTTGGAAAAACTGTTGATGACAAAGGTGTTGCTGGTGTATTCCAGCGCGGTTGGCGCATGTTTGCCGTAAACTAGGCCATGATATATCTCATCCGAGTAAAAACAGCCGCCCCGATCATTAACTGTTTGAATACATTGCTTGAATACGTCTGGCTCGATAAGCGTACCCGTAGGGTTTGACGGCGAGGCAATCAGCACGCCTTTTGTCGTTTGATTCCAATGCTGCTTGATGAGTTCTGCGGTGAGCTGATAGCCAGTTGTCGCATCAACTGGCAGGGTTGTGGCTTTGCCTTCAAACAAGCTGACAAAATTACTGTTACACGGATAACAAGGGTCAGCCATCAAGATTTCATCGCCTGGGTTCAGGCTTACACCAAGCGCCAACAAAAACGCCCCAGAAGCGCCAGGTGTTACGAATATGCGTTCCTTATCTGTTTTTACCGCATAGCGGGTTTGATAAAAATCCGCGATTTTTTCGCGTAATTCCGGCAATCCGGCCGCAGGTGTATATTTGATGTCTCCCGTTTGGAGTTGTTTGATACCCGCATCGACAATGGTTTTGGGTGTGGCAAAATCGGGTTCGCCGATTTCCATGTGGATAATGTCGCGTCCCTGTGTTTCCAATTGCTTCGCACGTCGTAGTAATTCCATGACGTAGAAGGGTGTAATATCCGCTGTTCGTTTTGCTAATCGACTCGTCATAAGGTCAGGTTTTTTTTAATTGTCAAAATCATATCAATAATCCTTGCTAACTGCTTACTATTCTGCTAAAAATGCGCGGTTTATTTATTTTGCTATTTGAGGAGTTCGTGGATGACCGATAGTCCCAAAGCGGGTATGTCACCTTTCAGTTTTAAGCCTTATGTTGAGCAGAAAGGCGAAGAATACATGGATGAGGCTCAATTAAAGCATTTTGAGACCATCTTGAATAATTGGAAAGTTGAATTGATGAAGGAGGTTGATCGTACCGTTCATCACATGCAGGATGATGCTGCCAACTTCCCTGATCCGAATGACCGTGCCACGCAGGAATCAGAGTTTAGCCTGGAATTAAGGGCGCGTGACCGTGAGCGCAAGTTGATCAAAAAAATTGATGAATCCCTAAAAGAGATTGAATCCGGTAGTTATGGTTTTTGTGAATCTTGCGGCATCGANNACCTTATGTATCGACTGTAAAACGCTCGATGAAATTCGTGAAAAACAGATGGGTTGATACTGATCCTACCTAATCCCGGTCAAGATATTTACACCGGGCGGTTTGCCCCTTCACCGACGGGGCCGCTGCATTTAGGGTCGCTGTTTACGGCGCTTGCCAGTTTTCTCCATGCCCGTTCTCAGCTAGGCGTGTGGTTGCTCAGGATTGATGATCTCGACACACCTCGTAATAAAGAAGGCTCAGTCACTGCTATTTTAGAGTGCCTGGAGGCTTTCGGGCTGCATTGGGACGGTAGCGTTTACTACCAAAGCCAACATCTAGCCGATTACGACTATTTTTTAGAAAAGCTGGCGCAAAACCAGTTTACTTATCGTTGTATTTGCAGCCGCAAAACATTGGCTGAACTATTTTCTGACGATAGTCAGAACAACAAACACAACATTTATCCCGGTATCTGCCGAAATAAGTCTATACCCGCTAATACCCCCCCTGCCATACGGCTTAAAACCGAGCCGTGTACTTTATCCTTCCATGATGAATTGCAAGGCTTGATTAGCCATAATCTGGCAAAGCAACACGGCGATTTCATCTTAAAGCGCAAAGACGGGATAACCGCCTATCAATTCGCCGTGGTAGTTGATGATGCCTTGCAGAATATCAATCATGTCGTGCGCGGCTGTGATTTGTTGGAAGAAACCTCCAAGCAAATCTATCTCCAACAGCTATTAGGTTTTTCTACACCCGCTTACATGCACGTTCCGATTATAGTCGATCAAGACGGCTATAAGCTCAGTAAACAAACCCTGGCAATGGCAGTGGATACCAAAACGCCCAATCTTACACTCTTTGACTTACTGGTTTTACTCAAACAAAATCCGCCTGATGAACTTAATGGTGTTTCAGTATCTGAACTTCTGGATTGGGCTATTATCCATTGGTGTACTATCGAGTTGGCTTTGTGCAGTGCGATTAGCTTGTAAATCGTAATGTTAAAAATGTAGATACTCCGCAATTTTTGATGCTACATACATCAGATGAAGAACTTTACAATGTTCTTGCTGCAGAATTAATGCGCGTTATTGGATTGTCGTTTTACTAACATAAGAGCTTAAGACCAAAAAAGATATATGGATATTGATTCAAATATAAAAATCCCGTTCGGCTTAAAAGATGGGGTACTTGTGCATGTATCTGATGTCATGTCGGGACTTAAATGTGGCTGTATTTGTCCGGCTTGCTTAGGAAAGTTACAAGCCAATAAAGGTACAAAAAGAATCCATTATTTTTCACATGACCCTTTATCAAATACAGAGGAATGTAAGTCGGCATTTGAAACATCAATTCATTTAATGGCAAAGCAAATATTAGAAAAGAATAAAAATGCAATATTTCCATTGCTTGAGCTATCAATGTCCATGGAAGATGATGTCGGTATTGAACATACAGAAAAAATTAATGTTACCCCCAAGACCAGGAGAGATTTTATTAATGTCGTTTTAGAGAAGCGGCTTGAAGATATTCGACCGGATATAATTGCTTATACATCTTCTCAAGCGCCTATTTTAATAGAAGTAGCGGTTACTCATTTTTCTAATGCCGAAAAAAAGAAAATAATTAGAGACTTAGGTCTATATGCAATAGAAATTGATTTGTCGGATATTAGTTATCAAGTCTCGGAAGATGGCTTGACAAAATTGGTCATTGAAGAGTTTAAGAATAAGAAGTGGCTTTCTAATCCAGACGCGGTAAACGCTAAAATTGAATTACGTGATAGATTAAAGAAAAAAATTGATGATGCTAACCAAAAGATAAAATCAATTTTACAAGTTTGTTATGAAAAACCTCATATTAAATCAAAAGCACCAAGTGATGGAGTTGCTAGAAAAAAGTTAACCGGAGCAACAAAGCAAAATGAACGAAGATTGCTTTTATGTGAAGTTTGTAGAAATATATTTGAATATTCGGTTGTATTATCGCCGTACACATTGAAAACTGTCGAATGTCCTAAATGTGGTTTTTCTGTCTCAACAGTGCCGTAGGATGTGCTGAACGTAGGGAAGCGCATCGTTCGCGTTTCCNNCACGACAAGCGTGAGCATGGCACCGTCACTTCTGCCGCCGTCGACATCAAGCCAGAAATCGTCGCAACCGCGCACATCAATCAGGCTGATTATCAAGCCATGTATCGTCGCTCAATAGAGCAGCCGCAACAATTCTGGGCAGAACAAGCCGAGCTTTTTCTGGACTGGAACCAACCTTGGCATACCGTCATGGAATATGACTACCCCAAAGGTTATATCCGCTGGTTTGAAGGTGGCAAACTGAATGTCAGCGTCAACTGCGTGGATCGGCATCTTGCCCAGCGTGGCGATCAGATTGCCATTATCTGGGAAGGGTATAATTCAGAGCATGACAAGAAAATCACTTATAAGGAACTTCACCAACAAGCCTGCAAGTTTGCTAACGTACTGAAAGCCCAGGGTGTAAAAAAAGGCGACCGCGTGTGTATTTACTTGCCAATGATTGCGGAAGCGGCTACCGTCATGCTCGCTTGTACACGCATAGGCGCTGTGCATTCCGTGGTGTTTGGGGGCTTTTCTGCCGAAGCGCTTAAAGACCGTATCCTGGATGCCGATTGCAAAGTGGTGATATGTGCCGATGAAGGTTTTCGAGGCGGTAAGGTCATTCCCATCAAAGCTAATGTTGACCAAGCCCTAAGCGAATGTCCCGGCGTTGACAAGGTCATTGTCATTAAAAACAGCGGGAATCCTGTAGCTTGGCATAAGCAACGGGATGTTTGGTTTCATCAAGCTATGGCCGAGGCTTCAGACGTTTGCCCACCTGAAGCGATGGATGCCGAAGACCCCTTGTTCATCCTGTACACATCCGGCTCAACAGGCCAACCCAAAGGTGTTTTGCACACCACGGGCGGTTATCTTCTGTTTGCTGCAATCACGCATAAATACGTATTCGACTATCATGACGGCGATATTTACTGGTGCACCGCCGATATAGGCTGGGTTACCGGGCATACCTACATGATCTACGGCCCATTATGCAACGGTGCAACTACCTTGATGTTTGAGGGCGTTCCCACGTATCCTGAAGCAGATCGATTTTGGCGGGTAATCGATAAGCATCAGGTCAATATTTTCTATACCGCACCCACCGCCATTCGGGCATTGATGGCACAAGGTGATGATTTTGTTACCCGCACTGACCGTAGCAGCCTTAGAATCCTGGGTAGTGTCGGCGAGCCGATCAACCCCGAAGCCTGGGAATGGTACTATCACGTAGTCGGTGAAGGCCGATGCCCCCTTATGGATACCTGGTGGCAAACCGAAACCGGCGGTATTTTGATTACGCCTTTACCCGGTGCGACTGCATTGAAACCCGGTTCTGCTACCTTGCCTTTTTTTGGTATCCAGCCTGACATTATGGACGGTAACGGCAACATAATGACAGGGGAAGCCACTGGCGTACTGGTCATCGGCAAACCCTGGCCTGGGCAGGCGCGGACTATTTATGGCGATCATCAACGCTTTGTGGATACCTATTTTAAGGCTTATCCCGGTTATTATTTTGCTGGCGACGGCGCACGGCGTGATGAAGAGGGTTATTATTGGATTACCGGACGGGTTGACGATGTTATCAACGTATCCGGGCACAGGCTAGGCACGGCAGAAGTAGAAAGCGCATTAGTATTGCACGAGAACGTCGCCGAAGCTGCTGTGGTTGGTTATCCACATGGCATCAAAGGCCAGGGCATATACGCTTACGTCACCTTGAATGCAGGAGTAACGCCAACGGAAGAGCTGAGGAAAGAGCTTATCAAGCTGGTCAGGCACGAAATCGGCGCAATAGCCACCCCAGATGTTATCCAATGGGCACCAGGCTTGCCGAAAACCCGTTCCGGTAAAATCATGCGCCGCATCTTACGCAAAGTCGCCGCCAATGAGTTGGATAACTTGGGTGATACCTCCACGCTTGCAGATCCGTCGGTGGTGGAGGATATAATCAAGAACCACTCAAATTAGTGGATTGTTTTCACAGCATGAATGCAGAGTGGCAGGCAATCCAACTATCTGCTGAGCCTCTTGCAAAACTCACAGT
>PMDM01000001.1 GCA_003155565.1 Methylococcaceae bacterium
TTGGCGGCCATTATGCGAAACACTATAAACTGAATACAGTGGGACTGAGGCGAGCCGGAATTACCGGTGTTCGCTATAACGTCCTTGCCTCAGCATTTCGCTTGCTAAAAAACAAACAAGCTCTGGATAATTTAGAAGAAACAGAGGAAATAAAGTTTTTAAAAGACTGGTTGGCCGTTAAATCTAAACGAGGGATACATGGGTTTATTGATGTATCTGCGGCTAGTGAATCGTGAAAATAATACGAGGCGCATCTTTAAGAAGCATATACATTGCATAGTTGTCCTTAAAAAGTAAGCCGATTTCGACAATTTAGGATACTGGATCGTAGTNNGGACTAAAGAAAAGACCTGCCGCTACCAAAAACATTAAACCTGAAAACAGCGCGTAACTACCGGCAAATATCTTACCCGCCTGGGTATGGAGCACATCAACAGGCCCCATACCACCCAGAATCATCGCCGCATTGAGGAATGCATCCAGCCAACTCATGGACTCAAATTCATGATAACCGATCACGCCAATGCCTAAGCCAATGGCTAACAGTAAAAAAGCCGAGAATAAATACTGCCCTTGCCTGATTATAAATGCGCTAAGAGGAATCGGCTTTTGCTGGCGATTTTCAAAGGTGTTGCGCATTACACTAGCACTCAAATAAGCTACGGAAATTTTCAGTTGATTGGTTTGCTATGTCAATAAACGATGTGCTACGCAATTCAGCGATATGTTCTGCAACATAGCGGACGTAAGTGGGGTAATTAGGTCTGCCGCGATGTGGCACGGGAGCTAAATAGGGTGAGTCGGTTTCAATCAAAAACCGGTCTGCGGGTACTTTTTTTGCCACTTCTTTAATTTCTTTCGCATTATTGAACGTGACGATACCAGAGAACGAGATATAAAAATTCAAATCCAATGCACCCTGGGCAAACTCCCAGTCTTCGGTAAAACAATGGATAATGCCGCCGACTTCAGCGGCATTTTCTTCCTGCAAAATTCGCAGTGTGTCTGTTTTGGCATTACGGGTATGAATGATTAACGGCTTTTTTAGTATTTTTGCGGCGCTTATGTGGTTTCTAAATCGCTGTTGTTGCCAGCTTAAGTCGCCCTCGCTACGAAAATAATCCAGGCCTGTTTCACCAATACCAATCACCTTGCCAAACTGACCTAAAGTTATAAGTTCATCGACAGTTGGGTCTTTTCCATCTTGGACATTGGGATGAACACCAACGGTAACGGATATTTGCGGATAATCGGCTACCAAAGCTAACATGTCTGGATAAGATTCCAGGTCGATAGCTATGGTCAATAAATGCTCAATTTGGCAATCGCTGACCGCATCCATGAAGTTTGCGAAGTCATTCTGATAAGGTGCAAGATCAATACGATCCAGGTGACAATGGGAGTCGATCAGCATTAAGGGATGTGTTGTGATTTCTGGCATTTTAATTCGGACTTGATCGTTAAAAAACCAAGCTGTCGGGTTTGTTTAGGGCAGATTACATGGTATGTGTGGAACGGTCAGTTCCTAAAGCGCCTGCGAGATAGTTTTCAATCTTGGCCCGCGCCAGACCACCGTCTTGGTCGCTGAACTGAACGCCAATACCGCTAGTCCTGTATCCTGATGAGCCAACGGGGGTTTTCCAGATGACTTTCCCTGCGATAGGCAACCTTTCCGGTTCTTCCATCAAATGTAACAACATAAATACTTCCTGACCCATTTGGTATTCACGGTCAGTCGGAATAAATAATCCGCCGTTAGTCACAAACGGCATATAAGCTTGATATAAGGCATTTTTGTCTTTAATAGCGAGTGACAAAATACCTTGTCTGGGCGCTGCTACTTCTGCCATTGCTAGGTTCTCCCGTTAAGTTCTTGCCATTGTACTAAAATTTCTTCAATCATTATCTGGAAATTAATCTGTGTACCTAGGC
Organism: Methylococcaceae bacterium; assembly: GCA_003155565.1. Taxonomy (GTDB): domain Bacteria; phylum Pseudomonadota; class Gammaproteobacteria; order Methylococcales; family Methylomonadaceae; genus Methyloglobulus. Next base: position 1,933 of record PMDM01000001.1, read on the forward strand.
GTTGGCGACTATTGATTAGTAAGTCATACCATTTATAAAGACCCTTTAAGTCTAGTTGTTGTGACAATTCTTGCAATGGTTTGGCTAGATCTTGGTTGCATAATTGTTCACGATTGATACGGCAAGTGCATTTAATCAAATCAACGACCCAGGATATTAGCCAGTTTATCAATTCGGTTTCCGGCAGTTTCTGCCATTTTTCTGAAATTATCGCCGGATGATTAGTGTGTTTTGCTATCGTTAACCAGTCATTAAAGCAATCCGTTCGTTGCTTTAGGAGATCATGATTTGTGAGATGCTGCGTTTTTAAAATTGAACTTTTAAGCAAATTTACTAGCGTTTCTTGATTATCGTTAATGCCCTGCTCTCTTAGCCAATCATAAAGCATTGGTTTTTCTGGAAAATTTACTGAGTGTTTTTGACAGCGGCTGATAATAGTCGCCGAGAGTTTGTTTGGTTTGTCGGTTATCAGGATAAAAACAGTACGCTCAGTAGGTTCTTCAAGGCATTTTAAAAATGCGTTTGCAGCCTGTGCTGTCATGACATCAGCCGGATTGATGATAACCACCCGGTGAGTGTCGAACTGCGGTTTTAAATAAGTGTCCGTAACAACCTGCCGAATTTGGTTGATGGAAATCGATTTTTTTTCTTCGTCGGGTTTTATTAAGATTAAATCAGGATGCGTATCGGCTTTGATTAGCAGGCAGCTATTGCACACACCACAATACGCGCCATTATCCTGTGGATTTGAACAAAGCAAGGAAGTGGCAAATCGGTTTGCTAGAGCGTGTTTGCCTAGCCCACTCGTTCCTGTAATGAGTAAAGCCTGTGGAATACGCCCTTGTTTGATGTAACTGTAGAGTGAATCCCAGTTTTTTTGCTGCCAAGGTAAAATACTATTGCTTAAATTCATGAAAGTAGTGGCTTTAAGGTTTCAACAAGAGCTTTCTGTACGTCGGCCAGGGGTTGATCGGCCTTGATGATTTTAATGCGTTCTGGGTTTTGTTGGGCTCGGTTTAAGTAGACTTGTCTCACTCGATTAAAGAATTCGAACCGTTCTGACTCAAAGCGGTCTAGCTGCCCTGCCCTATTTTTTGCCCTAGCCATTCCGGTTTCGACTGGCACATCAAGCAATAAGGTTAAATCTGGACGTAAGTCAACCTGCACGAAATTTTCCAGCCAGCCGATAGTTTCCAAAGAC
>PMDM01000240.1:0-8992 GCA_003155565.1 Methylococcaceae bacterium
TTGCCCCGGTGAGGGTTAGGTAGGCAGTTTGTGTGCCTGTGGCTCCAGACCAGCCGGTACGGGAATTGAAAATTTCACCCGAAGGTAGTAGGTGCATGCCCGGATAAAGTTCTCCGAAGGCGCGATTGGCTCCGCCAATGCCATTCCATGCGCCATTGAAAACCTCTACTTCTTCAGCCAATGGGTTGTTTCCTGAGAATGCCAAAACCCGCCCATCACCGAGCCGCAAGGCTGTCGGATACCATCGTGCATGGGCCATGCTAGAGGTTGGGGTGAAGCTTCCGGTATCAGGATTGACTGGATCAGGCGTAAATAAATAGCAGCGGTTGTTAGTATGACCTGCGCCATTGGTATCGCCGCCGATGACGAGAAGCCGCCCGTCAGACAAAAACGTATGCCCGCTGCAAAAGAAATCTTCGGGCAAAGGAATGATGGGAGGTGTCATCAATTTAGTGCCTGGATTCCATATACGAGCCTGCAACGGATAATTACGTTCGGCAGCACCTGAAAAAACCAGGACGCGGCCATTTGCCAACAACGCACCGTGCACAATGAAAATGGGTGAGTTGGTCAGCAATTCCCAACTGTCATTCCCTTCACTCTTACAGGTATGACCAACATCAGGACACTCTTGCAGCCTAATTTTAGGTAGGTGGAAACATATTTTTTGCACTTCGTGGTCGGTTAATTCAACCTCCTGTATCGCCCGCACAAGACCAGCCATACCCTGCATCATGTGCATTTCGACATGGCAATGAAGCAAGAAGTCGCCTTGCAATTGGTATTTGCGTCGTTTAGGGTGCGGCTTTTTATAAGAATCAGGCTCGTCGGATTGTTGATCGGACAGATGTGTTGTTTGCAATTCAGCCGTCGTATGACCCTCATGAATGGGAAGCGGCAAGGTTGGTTCGTCGTGTCCTTTTTGAGGTTCGCAATCACAATCAAGCGGCAGCGGCCATAAAATGACCGGTGGAACAACAGTATCAGCGACAAACGATTCGGCCGGGCCTAGACTTCGTGTGTCCACCGTTTCATTGCCTAATCGCCAGCGTTGGCCGTGCAGGTGGAAGTTATGCCACATCATCCCTAAATCAAGGTTGAACACGTACCAACGGATGCGTTTGCCGCTTTCCGCCACGATAGTGGGTGTATTCCCCACAAACGTCCGTCCATTGATACAGAGAGATTCAAGTCCCGCCCCAGTACGGTCAGTTACCGTATGTGGTTGGTTGCCACCATGATTCCATGTGACTGTCCCACCTGCCCGAATAGTCACATCGTCCAGTTCAAACCGGGGCGGCGTGTCCAAAATATTGATGGTTGCTGTCGCCTGGCCAGTTGTGGTGACCCGCACACGGCCTTGCATGGGATGAAATTTGCAGTAGAATTCGAATGTCCCCTCGTCAGGGAAGGTAAACGAAAACGTATCGCCCGGATTGAGCGAGCCGCTATCGAAGAGTGAAGTATCGTTTTTGCCCACCAGCCTATGGAAAAAAATAGGCACTTCGATTTCGGGTTTATCACAATGCGGATCACGAACGACGAGACCACCGAACAGCCCACGGTTCACCACATCACTGATGTGCATGTGATGGTCGTGGAACGGCCATGCACCTATGCTGTCTTCTTTCACGTCAAACACATAACACCATTCTTTGCTGGGGCAAATGGCATCGCTCCGATTGCCATCGTCGCGGTGCGTGCCAAACGGCCACGAGCCATCCGAATCAATACCATAGTGCAGGCCATGCAGATGAAAACTATGGGGTTCTTCGTCAGCATTTAAAACATGGATGTAAAGCCGCTCACCCGGCTGTGTGTAAATAACCGTACCGGGAATCCTACGGTCGGCAGCCGGTTCATTGATGTCTGCTGCAATAAGCGGATCAGTCTTCAAGATTGTGTAGTTAGCATCGAGGTATTCTCGATACACCAAACCTTCCAACCGACGACGATCAATTTCAGCGGGCGGTATTTTCCCATCTTCATGACCCATGGTACGCATGCAATCAATGCGATGTTTATGATGCTCAGCATCGTCGGGAGCCACAGGCGTGTAATTGTGTAATGGCTCAATTTTTAAATATATATGCTTCGTTTTCATAGGTAAGCTCCTAATTTGCTTATTGAAAATTTATCCTGAATCGCTTATATTTTTAGGTAAGTAACGCTTGTCAAACGGATTTAACCCTATTTCAAAAATTGTATTACCCAATGTTCCTGTTCCTGGATAGGCTGGACACTAAGCCAATGATGCCAAGAACAATAGAAATAGCGCCTAAAAAGTTAACTACAACATCACCTATGTATCCTGGGTCTTGGAAACCACATTTGATGCAAAAAGTCCCTCCTGGGGTAATCAGTAATCCGCCAATAATGATTAACCAAGCCCAGGCAAGATAACGTACCCACCAAAATGGGTTTTGGTTCCTGATGATTGAACGTAAGTTAGGCATAACCCCGATGCGATCTGAAATGGGATTTGCGCTATGGGTATTGAGGGTTACATTGCCTAACAATCCCCGTAGTTCATCGGGTAAATACCGATTATTATTTTGTTTAATCCGCCATGATTGGAGCAGCAGCGCTGCACCAGCGATAATGGGGGAAGCACCCGAGGTGCCACCAAAGCTGGTTGTGTATAAATTTGTCGCCGTACCCGTCCAGCCGTCACCACAAGTGTCGATATTCTGGCCCCACGCGAAGCAATCAATACGGGTACCAAAGTTCGAGAACGAAAGTCGTGCGTGCGGCACTGTTGAGCTTGCGGCGCCAACGATGATTGCTCCAGAATCTCGAAAATCTGGGCTATTGCGGTTCAGGATATGCTTTCCGTTGACATCCTGGAATGCATCGAGATCGACTGATCCATTTGCACCAGCTTCAACGACGATGATTCCCTGTGATGTAGCAAACTGGATTGCATCGAAAACAGCTTGTTCAACTTCTACAGGAACATAACCTGACGCGGTGGGGTAACTTGTCTGCGCTTCGAGTAGCAATACGTCGCCCGCATTCATCGTGTCTACTGCACTGAGGATGGCTTCAGCAGTATTGTAGGTTGACGCAGTTCGCCACTGCGAAACGACGCGGGTAGTAGCGCCTGGGGCAATGCCAATTCCACCGATGTTATTGTCTACTGCAACCACTTCACCAAGTACGGCTGTGCCATGGCCATGGAAATCCTGGCTTACTCCAGAGATAACGGTAATATTGGCAGCCGCTAAATCCTCGTGGTTGAGTGTCCAGCCACGTTCAAGATCGACGAAACCTACACCGCTACCATCGCTACTACCCCAAACCCAACGGGCATTTATCCCGGACGGCGCGGCATCCAAATAACCTTGATTGGCGTTGCGAGGGTCATCAGATGGATTGAGTGGCGGCGGCATCGGGACGCCTTCAACATATGCAATCTCTACATTTGGCCAAGCGGAAACTGCTTTCGCTATTGCTTCAGGTTCGACTCCAACAGGGCATTCAATGGCATAGTACAAACTGAAGTTCGCTGGTTTCGATTTTTGGTTTACCGTGCCTGCTTTCTGGACAAGTGTACTGAATGCCGATTCGTCTAAGGTAGAGAAATATCGGTCTAGTGTAAGACCTGGAAATGTTTCCGTAAGGTTAACCCAGTCCTTCCCCACAAGCTTTGTAAGTTTGCTTTTATTGGGAGATGACGAGAGTTGGTCATTGGGTTGAAACTTCACAACAACACGTCGTTTGAAGCCTGGAGGCAATTCCGGTTGGGGTAAAATCTTATCTGCAATAATTGCCATGTAAATCTCCTATGTTTGTGTTGACTATTCTGAGGTCATAATCATTAAAACTCAGCAGATTCCAACAATGGGCATGTCGGATATTACTGAATTGTTAGGTTAATCAAGTGAGTATTTGTACTTTTGATAACCCAATATTTTATAAAATTAACACCTGCCTGGAATGACTTGTGGCTCAAGAAATGAAGGACTACTTAATGGTACGGAGAAATACTGAGGCGGTCTGTGAAGTTTTCCACTTTAAAAGGATGATGTTTTACCAACTCAGATCTCTTAGTTCATCCTACAAATTCAGTAAGAAAAATTAATCTGGTTAAAAGTTGTGAAGGGGTTTTTTCTTGCCTCAATAGCTATGTGGACTTCTGTTATCTATTAATGTTCTATTAGTGTATAAAGGTACAATATGAGCCGATAAAGAAGTTATGGTTGGCAAAATTGAGAGACCGATTTCGCGTGAGCGTCTACTATTCGATCAGTACTGGGCTTACTGAACTGGAAAAGCATTTACATGGCGAGGATTTTCTGAGCGCTGCCCGTTATCCACAGATTACTTTTGTATCGGACAAGCTCAGCTTTAACAAAGACCAACTCGTTGCACGGCATTTCCAAACCCGTGCATTTGACTGTCGACCATTTTTATTGCGGAATGAACCTGATCGCCATGAAAAATACCTGCGGCGCCAATGCAACCACCACGATCAAGCATTCTGATTATGGCGTAGACAAATATGTCCCGAAAGTGGGTGATGAAGTCACTATTGCCATCCAGATTGAAGCAACCAAAGATTGATCAACCTTTGCCCATTTTACTTGGATTAATTAAAACCTAGGATATCCTGCCCATATGAAAAAACGAATTATTACTGAAAATTTGCCTGATAATGAAGAGTTGGAGTCAAGTTGGCTGGATTTGGAGGTGCTTGTGGACGTAGAAGTGACCTCCGAAGATAGCGGCTACCCTATTGAAGGGGCATTGTTGCCCAATAACTGTCATGGGTGGAAGGCCAGCAAACCCGGAAAGCAAACTATTCGGCTACTTTTTAAGCAACAGCAGAATATCCATCGTATTCATCTGAGTTTTCTGGAATCCGTTATAGCCAGGACGCAAGAGTATGTCCTTCGCTGGTCTAAGGACAAAGGCCAGACATTCGATGAAATCGTTCGACAACAATGGAACTTTAGTCCCGATGGGAGCCATACACAGTCGGAAGATTATACAATGGCGCTTTCCGGTGTCTCTGTACTCGAATTAATTATTACACCTGACATAAGCAGCGAACATGCATTTGCCACTCTTGAAAAACTGCGTGTTGCTTGAACAACCAAAAAAATCCATTTTCAATTTTTTCAAGCGGTTATAAACAAGCTTATTAAATAATTTCGTCCTTCTCTATAGCCGACCATGGCTCATATCAACCAACGCATTCAAGTTCGGCTATGAGCAGTCGCTCAAGATAGGGCAGTTCAACCAAGACGGAAGAAGTGATTTGAATTGACTACTTTTATTTCCAGAATTTGTCATAACTACTCTGCTCAGCAAAGGACTAGTCCTGGACAAGACAGAAACCGACATCGTTCATGCCTGAGTCAGGGACCTGTAACGGGTAGCCGAACGTATGCATGCAGTAATGCTGAGGCTATAAAATGCGCGATACAAAAAGCCTTTGATGATAGATAGTTAAATCGGAAAAAATAGACAATAGTAGAAATCAATATACATGGGATTTACAGTTAATGAACTTTATCAATTTATCCTATGAAACAATTTCTAGATTTGATCTAGTCGCCACTGGGTAAAATAACTAGAAATTCCAGTATACTGCCGCTATGATTTGATAAAAACGTCAGTCTATAAGCAATTTAATGGAGGCATCAAGTATGTCAATAGAACCCAAGCAAACAAGCCACAAACCCAAATGGATCGCGCCCATTGGAAGCCGTAGGGAAAGAGCCGACTATTACTTCCAGACCGTCACTGTTCTGGCAGTTTAATTCCAAGAATCCAGTGCCACAGGCAACCCCAAAGTTGGAAAGCGAGATAGAATGAGACTGGCGATGAATCTTTATGTTGATTAACCCAAGTTTCAGAGGCTCCATTTTCATAAGTTACCGGCGTACAGATGTGCCTGGTTACGTAAGAGGGCTTATGAGCGATCTGCGCAATACCTTCGGGAGTAAGCAAGTTTTCTTGGATATGGAAGATATAGCGGCTGGGAGCGATTTTCCACGTATCATCGAAGAGGCTGTCAGCAATTGTGAACTGTTGCTTGCGGTTATTGGCCCAAGTTGGGTCGAAGTACGCGATGAGTCTGGACAGCGCCGAATAGCCGAAGTTAATGACTTCGTGCGGCTTGAGATTGCGGCCGCTCTTGAGCGTAAGATTCCGATAATTCCAGTGCTGGTGGAAAATGCCAAGATGCCGAAAAGGGACTGGCTTCCCGACAATCTTAAGCTGTTCGCTACATTACAAGGGGTTGCCCTTACGCATGATCGTTGGGACGACGACATAATTCGGCTATTTCTCGCCATAGAGAGCATTACCGTGGAACCGCAAGTCGCACGTCAGTATTCCGCTGCATTGGACAATCTGAGCCGAGGATATTGGCAAGAGGCGCTAACAGATTTCGAGTCTATAATGTCGGTTCAACCCCATTACCTTGATGTTCCAGAAAGAATCGAACCATTGCGGGTACTGGCAAAGAATTTGTGTCGACTGGGGCCAAAAGCGCGTGGATGGCACGAAGTGGCAAGCAGCTATCCCTTAACGCTTATGGTATTAGTTAGTTTGCTACCAAACGCATTGGCTTCAGTATTCAACTATCTCTTCAATTCGGATGTTATCGTACAGCCCATGGTTAGGCGTGTGGGTAGTCAGGCGGAACGCTATTTTGAGATTTGCGCGGGATTTGTGAATGGTATCGGGTTCTTGGCTGGCCTAGCACTATTCATTTTTTTCGCCAGACCCGTTTGTCGTGGCCTAGCTGACATAGGCAGAGGCGTTGCCGTGCCACACGAAACCTTGTCATGTTTACGACGACGCTGCTTGATGCTAGGGCAATATGTCGCACTTATCAGTGCTTGCATATGGATTATAGCGGGGCCGGTTTATCCATTCATGATCGGTTCACTGGATTTCCGTGACTATGTTTTCTTCATCGCATCATTAGCCATATGCGGTGCTTTTGTAGCAACGTACCCTTTTTTGGTCGTCACATGGCTATGCACACGGGTGTATTACCCGGCATTTATCGCCCCAGGTTCTGTTGCCGCTGACGATATTACCATGCTAACTCGAGTCGATTCTTGGAGATGGCGTTATTTAGCAATGTCTGGAGCGTTGCCGATGCTTGTGTTAGCGTTAGGGCTGATCCTTGGTTCTTCTGTCGGATCCCGCTCGGCTACAATACTTTTAGGTATTTCTGGGTTTATTGGCGTTGCTGGATTTATTTTTGCCCTGTTTCTATTCCAGGCGATTCAGGCCGACATTGCCTTGTTAAAGGAAGCAACCTTGGCCTATGAGCCCAAGCTTAACTTCCAAAAAAACCAATCCAGCTAACCCTAGGTTCTGTTGACATTTCAATAATAGATATTCAAAAACAATCACTTACGAATATAGAGGGAGATTGTAAGCTGCTGATGTAACTAACATTTTTATCAAATGTCAACAGAACCTAACCATTTGTTTCGAAATAACATGCTTGACCTTTATTTTTGAATGGCTCTAGACTATCAGGAGAGGTTAAAATTTCTGACGAGTTGCCATAATTCATTAGCCAATTCGTCAGGTTGTTTTTTCCAACGCCACTCTGATTCTTTCAAATGCAGCTCGAAGTTTACCGACACGCCATTGAACTTGGCAAGCCGTCGTTTGGTAAAGCTCCAGAATGATTCGATCCCGTTGACGTGGCAATGGCCGCCACAGGCAAATTCGTGATTGCCAGGATTCACCCTAAAATGCCGCGAATAGCCGACATCGACCAAGCCATTGTAGCCCCGCCAGCCATCGCTGTAGATGACGCTCCCGACCGACACCTTGCCGAGGATAACGGCCTGTAGTCAATCGCTTACAGTCGGGCACGATCTCTGTGTACACCCGCCCCTCCCGTTCAAAGACACCAAACACCGGTTGCTTCAACGTGCCGCGTCCGCGCTTGAGCTTGCCCTGGCGACCCCGTTGCCGCTTGGCGCCAAAATAACTTTCATCGACCTCGACACGACCGACCAACTTTTCTTTTATCGCCGTTTAGTGCCGGCAGATCGCCCACCTAAACAGGCCATACCAGGTTGATCGTGTTACGGTTCAAACCCAATAACAAAGCCGTTTTGCTGGCAGGAATATCGATACAAAAACAAGAAATTATTTTTTAATGTAATAATCACTTAGCTTGCTGTTTCTTATCATCTTTCTAGGCTATCATTGGGTCTCCTGATAGTCTAAAGCCTAAATTACTGACTAAATAATGTCACCATTGATATGCAAGTCTATATAGACACCTAACTTCTGGCAAACTCGAACACCCTCACTCCGAAGTTCATCAGTTCATCGTGCGACACAACAGGCTTACTTAGTCTCACGCAATAATTGGAGTAAAGACGCCAGCTTACTTGATGATATTATTAACCCTATGCACCAAGTCGAAGTTGCAAGCAGCCTGGTCATGCAATATATAGACGAAATGGTCGAGGAAAAGAATCAAACTTGTAACTAACGTTTACTCGATACGGCCACCCGCTAAGGATAATGGATTTTAGACCAATCCTGACTCCTACGGATATGTGCTGTGCATTTACTGATAACTACCCGTTATCATCAAACCCAAATCCAAACCTTCTGGGGAGCCTTGCTGTATGTCGCACAAAAATTTGTCATTCATTTTATTTGCTGGCTTGTTGATCGCCTTCCCAACCCTCGCAGAGCAGCCGACGAAGCCTCTTGTCAAACCTACGTCCGGCGAAAAGGACCAAGCCGCACAAGAAATCGAGCGTTTAAAAAATGAGTTAGCCTTATTAAAAAAACAAAATCAGACTGGGAACGCTGAAACGACTCAACAAATTGAATTACCTGCAGCGGCAAAAATCGAAATGGTTCCGTTGCCTTCCGGTATCTCAATCAGCAAATATGAAATCACTCGAGGACAATTTTCCGCCTTCGTTGAAGAAACCGGCTACGACACTGGCACGAGTTGCTGGATTAAGGAAAAAGGCGAGTGGAGTGA
>PMDM01000240.1:9045-9226 GCA_003155565.1 Methylococcaceae bacterium
CAGGATGAATGGTATAGCGCATGCCAGGCTGGTGGTTATAACAGCGAATATTGCGGTTCAAATAGCATTGATCCCGTGGGCTGGTATGAAGGCAATTCCGGCGGCAGCACTCATAGCGTGGGTCTAAAACAACCCAATGCCTATGGTTTGTTCGATATGTCCGGCAACGTTTGGGAATGGA
>PMDM01000078.1 GCA_003155565.1 Methylococcaceae bacterium
GAGCGTGGGAACGATAAAATATGACATAGATGAAAATATTTGCCATCTTTGATACGATGTGACATATTTTTTATTAAAATAATATGAGGCAAAATTATGTCATCATTGATAACTCAGGTCTCAGCGGGAGGCCGTATTGTTATTCCTGCGGAAATTCGTCGAAAAATGGATATTCATTGTGGAGATCAGGTGGTATTGTCCTACCATGATGGCGAATTGCATATTGCAACCAGAAAGCAACGCTTGCAACAGGCCAAAGCTATTGTAAAGGCTTGTGTGGATACCGTTTCTTTAGCTGAAGAGTTGGTTGGCGAGCGCCGAGCAGAGGCTAATGACTAAGCAGGTTGTTTTGGATGCTTCTGCTGTGCTTGCCTATCTTCAAGATGAAAGTGGCTGTGAAAAAGTGGACGTGGTTTTGTCAGAAGGCAGGGCTATAATGTCCGCCGTGAATTATGCTGAGGTTGTGGGTAAGTTACTTGAAGCTAGTTTGCTGGAGTCTTCAGTAAAGACAGTGATGGGAAATCTGGAATTACACATTGAACCGTTGGATGATAAACAAGCCTGGGAAACAGGGGTGTTACGGATAGTACGAGGGAATTTGGTTTGTCCTTGGGAGATCGTGCTTGTTTGGCATTGGCTTATATTAAGAAACTTCCCGTTGTTACGGCGGATAAGCAATGGGATAAATTAACGGTGGGTATAAAAATTATTCAGCTTCGTTAGTTTGGCAGGGTGTCTTCATAAAGCTCTTTTAACAAACATTTCACTTCAATCCCTTTTATTTCAACCATTTCATCCGTTTGTGTGTAGCTGTGCAGTAGCCAGTCGTCATTTTGGGCGCGGGTAAAGCTGTCTACACGCATGGCTTCGGTGTCAATCAACCAGTAGGTCTGTAAGCTGTCCAATTGTCGATAAGCGTTGAATTTATTGCCGCGATCAAAGGCTTCTGTAGAAGGCGATAGCACTTCGGCGATAAATAGGGGGTGTTGTTTGTACAGTGTGTTGGCCTGGTCTTTAGGGTTGCAGGTGACCATCACGTCAGGATAAAAATAAGCATCGGCTTTTTCGACCTGGACTTTCATGTCTGAGATGTAGGTGCGGCAAGGCGTGTTTTTAAGGTGTTGTTTAAGCAAAACGAACAAATTGCCAGCAATAGTGACATGATTATCCGTTGCGCCTGCCATCGCCCACACTTCCCCGTCCTGGTATTCGTGCTTGAAGTCAGCCGTTTCTTCCCCTTGCAGGTATTGTTCGGCGGTCAGGATAATTTTTTCAGCGAGTGACATGTTTTCAATAAACCCAAAATGATTGTCTGTAAGTTTGATTGTACCTTGACTGTTTTATATTTTACAATTCGGTTCGGAATAAAAGGTTACTGGATTGCTTATGCCTAGTAGTATAAGTAATCTGACTATCAATAATAATAATTGGAGGAGAGTATGACTAAGTTTAATTTATTGCTAACGGCAGTCGCCTTGGCAAGTTCGGTTTCCGTGGCTACTGCCTGGGATGTGTTGCCTAGCGAAGCACCTGCACCTGCTGACAATCCCACGACTCCCGCCAAGGTTGCGCTTGGGAAAATGCTTTACCATGATCCGCGCCTGTCTTCTACGGGTACGGTGTCGTGTTCTTCCTGCCATAACACGATGTTAGGCGGTGAAGATAACCGGCCTAATTCTATGGGCGTTAATGGGCAGACTGGCGGACGTAGCGCCCCCACCGTGTGGAATGCGGCATTCAATGCGGTGCAGTTTTGGGATGGCCGGGCAGAAAGCCTGGAAGCCCAAGCCGCAGGGCCTGTGACCAATCCTATCGAAATGGGCATGAAGAACTGGGATGAGGTGGTTGCCCGTTTGAATTCCATTGAAGGCTATACAAAAGCGTTTGCTGATGCTTTTGGCGGTAATGTTATCTCTAAGGATACAGCAACCAAGGCGATTGCCGCTTACGAACGAACCCTGATTACACCCAACAGTCCGTATGACAAGTATACATCCGGTGAAAAATTTGCGATGACCGAGCAACAGGTACGCGGCATGAATAAGGTCGCAGAACTGGGTTGCACCGGTTGCCATAGCGGGCCTGCATTTAATGGCCCTGGCATGTTCCAGAAGTTTCCTATGCACAGCAATGGTATGTACTTGGCGAAATATCACTTTAATAAAGATTTAGGTTTGGCGGAAGTGACTAAGAAGCCGGACGATGAACATCAATTTAAAGTACCAACCTTACGCAACATCGCTTTGACTGCACCATATTTTCATAACGGTGCCGTGAAAACCCTGGATGAAGCGGTTAAAGTGATGGCGAAATTACAATTGGATAAGGAATTATCGAAAGAAGAAATTGCCGATATTGTCGCATTCCTGAATGCGTTAACCGGTGAATTCCCTGAACAAAAAATGCCGGTTTTGCCTAGTACACTTGGTGCTACGTTTAACTAAGGTTGGTTAGCGGTAGCGTAACCCAACCCAACCCAACAATGAGTTGTCGGGTTACGCTACGACCGCTATATGGATGGTGGAAGTGCAGTATATGGTCTGGAACCATTGCTGTCGCTAGCCCGACTTATACCAATACCAATAAGTCCTCTTGTTATACCTTCTCCAGAGGGAGAAGGTCGGGATGAGGGGATTCAAATAACAACTTATTGGGATTGGTATTACATTGACTTGCCGTTATTACTTCTTATAAATAGGTGTCGCTGAAATCAACGCATCTATCTGCTGAGATACTTTCTGATAAGCCTCACTGTTAACTGAACCGTAACGGTTTTTAAACGTGGCCTCGTCCATGTGTTCGGGCAGGGTTCGTGGATCGGGCATGAAATCCGTGTAGTCTTTTATGGTTGCCATCGCTTGTTGCATTTTCCTGGCAGAGCTTGGGGTAGCAATCGCCAGCTCGCCAAAGCGTGTACCGGCTTTATCGGCAGTTAGATCAACAAAGCTGAAGCCGCTGCCACTTTTGGCATCCTGTAATTCCTTTTCTTCCCCTAGTGCTTCAGCCATTTGGCTGTTTACAGATGCTGTAATGGCTGCTGCACCGATGAAATGTTGCGCTAGGTCGATACGCTTATATAAAAACGCAGGGTAATAGGGCGTTATGGGTGTAGTGCCGGATTTTGGGTTGTTTACATAGTCGTTAATTGTATTGATAACGATCCGGTTCTCATCAATCGCGGTCTCGATGTTAGAGCGTTGATAGGCAAGCGCATACAAGGGTTGCAATAGATCCGCCAGTGATAACCGCCACACAGGATCATGATGACGGACGATCTGAATTAGTTTGCTTTGATAGACATTAGCATTAGTATTGGTGTTGTTATGGGTAAGCAAGTCACGGGCGGTGTCCAGCGTTGCCTGACTGGGATGGTAGGAAATCGTGATTTTTTTGTCGTCGATGGTGACCGCTTTGATAGGGTCGGTTGCCAGCAGAAAATATTCATTTAAAGACGTGTGCTTGATAACTCTGTCGATCACAAAAGCCGCCACTTTGGAAGGCAACAACAGTTTACCTGCCTTAAACTTAGTTAGTGTCGGTAAAGGATTGCCGTCTTCATGACCTAATCGGAAGCTGATGTTCACATATTTCCCCAACACGTTTTCAGGCAAAGCGGCAGTGACGGCAAACCTGATTTTATGGTCTTTTAATGCGATCAATACCTTACCTTTGCTAAAACGGTTTAACAAATAATTGCCAGTCAGGTTGAGGTCAGCCTGTGATAATTCAATTGTCCCAATCTCATCGGGTCTGGTTTTAGAACCCTCGTGCAGGATTTTTTTGGCACGCCTAACATCCGCTTGCGTAATAGTCCAGTCGAGTTTCAGTTCCGGCTCATTGCTGATGCCGAAAATAATCAGCATTGCAATCACTATTATGATTGCAGCCAAACAGTACAAGGGAATTCGCAATAAGGTCTTCATCAGCCTTCAGGAAAACTCCAGCTTGAATTCGGCGAGTTTAAGGTAATCGGCTTCCTGGATTAAATCGGCATGGGTTAAGGGGGAATTGAGCAACCAGTTGCCGGGAAAACGCAGTTCAACCGTGGATTTGGTGATGGCTATGATAAATTCTGGAAGATCGTGTTCTTGGCGATTGCGGCGCAGCACGACAGCCAGACGCAGGATGATGGTCATGAATGGGGCAAGATTGTTCCAAGGCGCGGGTAATTCGTTAAAACGGGAACGCGAGAATTTACGCCGGTGCGAACGGATGACGGTTGCCAACAGTAGCTGATCCTGGTTGGTAAATCCGGCTAAATCGCCATTTTCTATGATGTAGGCGCTGTGTTTGTAGTAGTGATTGTGGGCTATGTCGTGGCCGATTTCGTGCAACTCTCCCGCCCAATCCAGAAATTGTGCAACCTCTTGATTGTTGAACAAACAGCAATCGCAACTCAATTGGCTGAGCATGGTGTTGACGGTTTCCTTGATACGGGCAGCATGTTGTTTGTCAGTATGATAACGGTCTGCCAGCGTTTTTACGGTCGCGGAGCGGATATCATGGTCGTAAATACGACCCAACAAATCCTGGATCAGCCCTTCTCGCAGAGCGCCGTCAGCAACGCTCATTTGTTCGATATCGAGATTTTGGAAGGTGGCGTACGCGATGGCGACACCACCGGGAAATACAGGTAAGCGTTCAGTATCCAAGTCCGGTAAATTCAATTCATTGACGTGGTCGCACTGTTTGATATGGGCGACCAGAAGCTCAAGACCGCTCATGGTGATGCCGTTATTGCTCCAGCCTTTAGCTTGCAATACCTTGTCAATGGAACGCAATGTGCCGGATGAGCCGATGGCTTGGTCCCAGTGTTTGCGGTGAAATTTTTTCTGGAAGGGTTCCAGTTTTTGTTCGGCATCGAACACGGCTTTGTTAAACGCGTTTTTGGATAATTGCCCATTACTAAAAAAACGGTTGCTCATTGATACGCAGCCCATAGAAAGGCTTTCTTTCTTTTTAGGAATATCCTCTTTCCCGATGATGTATTCAGTGCTGCCGCCACCAATATCGACGACCAGCCTTAAATCTGCCGTACTGCCGACGCTGTGTGCCACCCCTAGATAGATTAGGCGTGCTTCTTCGATACCGGAAATGATATGGATAGGATGATTTAAGGCTTTCTCCGCTTTTTCGAGGAATTGCTGGGCGTTTTTGGCATTCCGTAAGGTGCTGGTACCCACTATTCGTACACTTTCGTGCGGAAAATCGCGAATTCTTTGACCAAAACGTTCTAGGCAAGCCAACGCCCGTTTTTGCGTGTCTTGGTCGAGGACGTTTTTTTTGTCGAGCCCGGCAGCCAGTCTGACCATTTCTTTTAGACGATCAACCGTTTGCAGTTTGCCATCGGTCAAGCTGCAAACAATCATGTGAAAGCTATTAGAACCTAGGTCTACAGCAGCCACACAGTGTGGCGGTTTCTTTGGCATGGGAATCCTATATTCGCTACGAAGGCGGGTGTTATCTGCTAAAATGCTGCTTTTTTTATCATCCACAATAATCCAGTTATGTGGCTAGACGGCCTAATTTAACTGATTTGAACAGCCACGTTAAGCATTAGTTGCAACATGAAGGCATTATCCATCAGCAATCTTAAAAAAACCTATAAAAATGGTTATGTAGCCTTAAAAGGCATCGACCTGGAAGTTGAAGCCGGGGATTTCTTCGCCCTGCTTGGGCCAAATGGCGCAGGGAAGTCAACGGCAATCGGCATTATCAGTTCCCTGGTGACTTCAACCAGTGGGTCGGTCAGCATTTTTGGACATGATTTAATGCGAGAGCGAGAACAGGCGAAAAGCTGCATCGGCCTTGTGCCGCAGGAAGTCAATTTTAACCAGTTTGATACCGTAAAAGGTATCGTATTGAATCAGGCCGGTTACTACGGAATGCCGCGCAAACTGGCGCTGGAACGGACGGAACTGTGCCTGAAACAAATGGATTTATGGGATAAGCGCAATACCATTTCCAGACGCTTATCAGGTGGGATGAAACGCCGGGTGATGATCGCACGGGCAATGGTACATGCCCCCAAGCTGTTGATTTTAGACGAACCGACCGCAGGCGTTGACATAGAGATCCGCCGCTCCATGTGGAAATTGATGAAAGAAGTCAACCAGCAGGGCACGACCATCATCCTGACCACGCATTATCTGGAAGAAGCCGAAAGCCTGTGCCGCAATATCGCCATTATCGACCAAGGCAAAATCGTCGAAAACACCGATATGGCGAGCCTGTTGGCGCGTTTGAATGTCGATCATTTTGTGCTGGATTTAGCTGAACCGCTTGCTGCTGTGCCTATGCTGGAAGGTTGCGTTATCGAGCGTGTTAGCGACAAGGTGCTAGATGTTTCCGTTCCCAAGGCGATTGGACTTAACCAGCTTTTTAGTCAGTTAAGCGCCAATAACATCAAAGTCCTCAGCCTGAAAAACAAAAGTAACCGCCTTGAACAGTTGTTTATGGATTTGATTGATTCCAATTCACCAAAAAATAATAATGAATCCGTGATAGTCCCCTCTCCCTCAGGGAGAGGGCTAGGGTGAGGGGTATCAAACCATGAACTACAGCATTGCCCTCAAAACCATCGTCAAAAAAGAAGTCTATCGCTTCGTTCGGATATGGCCGCAAACCCTGTTGCCGCCAGCCATCACGACGGCCTTATACTTCCTGATTTTTGGCAAGTTGATTGGTAACCGCATCGGCACCATCAGCGGTGCGACCTATATGGATTACATCGTCCCCGGCATTATCCTTATGTCCGTCATCAGCCATTCTTATTCGAATGTGGTGTCGTCGTTTTACTCCACCAAATTTCAGCGCAATATAGAAGAACTGCTGGTCGCGCCAGTACCCAACTGGGTGATCTTGAGTGGTTATATCAGCGGAGGTATTTGCAGAGGCTTACTGGTGGGCATCGTCGTTGCGTTAATCTCCATGCTATTTGCCGACATCGTCGTGCTGCATCCCGGAATCACCATTGCCGTCGCCATTTTGACCGCCACCTTGTTCTCCTTGGCGGGATTTATAAACGCGATTCTTGCAGAAAGTTTTGACGATATTTCCATTATCCCCAACTTTGTCCTAACCCCTTTGAGCTATTTGGGCGGGGTGTTTTATTCCGTCGATATGCTGTCCGGTTTTTGGCAGAAAGTCATCATGGGCAATCCTATCCTGTACATGATTAACGCTTTCAGGTACGGCATGATAGGCGTGACGGATGTGGACATCCAGCTTGCGATAATGATGATTGTTGGCTTTATTGTGGTGTTGGTGTTGTTTTGTTTGTATTTGTTGCATAAGGGGATTGGGATTAAGAATTAGGTTATTTAATGTATCAGTGCGAAAGTTTTGGTTTTGCCATTATCTATGTAACATACGAGAAACCTTGTGCGGGGTAACATGCTCCACCCATCTTCGTCGTTATTGCTTCTACACTATGTCTAATTGGTTTATACTTGGCTCAATCAAAACAATTGATTAGATAAAGTTATGAAGAATATACGATAAATGATACTTTTTATTAAGACAATTGATGTTGTATAACTTACGTTAGGCATCACAAGGAGACGTCTTTGGATTCCGAAAAAAAGATCAGTACCGCTCTTGTTACGACCGTGAAGTCAGCAGATATCGGAGGACTGTCGAAGGAGTACGCGGAAATAGCACTGGACTCCGTTCTCTCTGAAGGTGTACTCCACGATATACCGGTAATAAGCACCATTGTGGCTATCGGGCGCGTTGGCCTAAGCATCAACGACCAGATCTTTGCCAAGAAGCTCATTCGCTTTCTTAGCAGCCTCTCCGAACTTGAACCGGAGGAACGGGCGTCGATGATTGACCGACTAGACAGCGAGGACGGATTTCGCCATCAAGTTGGAGATCGACTGATCGAACTCTTAGACAAGATCGACTCCCACGCCAAGCCAGAAATGCTTGCCAAGGCGTTCCGCGCCTACGCCGCCGGGCTCATTGATGGCGATATGCTCAACCGCCTCAACAATGCAATCGAGCGATTGCCGCACTATGAGATTAAGGCCGTTCGTGCGTTCCAAGCCGGCTCACCCATAGACCGGATGAACACCTCCGAAAGTACGCTTGCAGCCCTGAGCGCTGCCGGGCTAGCAATTCCCACATCAGGGTTTGACGAATTGGTCTATAAGCCAAACGCGGTGTGCGATGTTTTCATTTCCATCGGGTTGGATCGGTGATGCCTAACCCTTCAGTCGAGGGGACAAACAACGGCGGTTCACGTTTGAGCGCTTATGCCATCGCTGTGCTGCCGTTGTTAGCACCTAACCTAAAACGTTAAGAATTCGTATCACAGCAATAAAAGGAAAATATGAAAGCATTTGGAATTACAGCATTAGTATTTTCCGTAATAGGAATCTTTATTCCAGTTATCGGTTATTTTATTGCTGGGTTGTCGGGAATATTGGCATTTTTTTCCGCCGGTAATGGAACAACACTTGGTTTATCAGCAGTAATCATAAACATAGTAAATATTCTGTTTTTATCACCAAGTCTAATTTTGATTGCGTCTAATGAACACGCCATAAATGCAACGCAAATCAATGGGGTCAGACTCGATTGATTTATGTAAATCTGGAAATCAAGGCGGATAAGTTGTAAGACGGATTAGCTGCGCAACATTGGCGACCTATCCGTTTAGATTGCCCTTTGGGCGCGGCGTAATCCGCCAACTGGGGTTTTCATCCGATCTCCAGGGATGGCGGCGGTGTCGATTACCGCACTTCCTCCATCCCTGGAGGTCGGAAGTGCGGTAAATGGTCTAGGACTATTGCCGCCAAATGGCGAATTACGATAAGTGGGAAATCTTTACAGATTTAAACATGGAAGGTTTGCGTGTCTCGGCAACTGCTGAAGTACGGGACGTACTGAATGCAACAAACGCAGGAGAGCATTTTGTCGTCCTGTGTTACCAAGCCATTCCAAGCTTCAGAATGCTGGGTTTCGATCTTTAACTTGAACTAAGTCCATCTGTACAAAATAATTATTTTCTAATGAAAGCCAAATAAATATCAACAAAAACAAAAAGTAATACTTCGATAATAATTAAGGAATCTCTGAACAAGTTGATTCCGCTCATGGTTCGACAGGCTCACCACGAACGGAATCAACCACTTACCGTTCGTCCTGAGCTTGCACCATAGGCACTTCCTTCGGTCGTCGAAGGACTTAATCAGAGTTTCCTTAAATAACGCATATTGTTAGTGATGTCCAATAGCAAAGCTTGTCTTTTGGTCAGTCTTTTGTCCTCTCTTACATTTTCATCAACCTAGAAAAATCGGTTGGGCCTTCCAAATCCCGTTCGC
>PMDM01000154.1 GCA_003155565.1 Methylococcaceae bacterium
TATCGCACTCAAACCTGACCGATAAGCAACGGCACACGGCATGGATTAACATGCAGCAAGGCACGAGTGCAATTTTGTTAGGTACCCGTTCCGCCTTGTTCACGCCGCTGAAAAAGCCGGGCTTGATTATTCTGGACGAAGAACACGATGCTTCATTCAAGCAACAAGAAGGCTTCCGCTTTTCCGCCCGTGATGTCGCCATTATGCGCGGCAAATTGCTTAACATTCCTGTGCTGTTAGGTTCTGCCACGCCATCGTTGGAAAGTCTGCACAATGCCAATCAACAGCGTTACCAGCATCTTATCTTGTCGCAACGTGCTGGCAGTGCCGTNNGAGCCAACACTGCACCTGTTGGACATCCGAAACAAAAAGCTGCACCACGGGCTTTCCGAAGCACTGGTGACTGAACTTCGCAAAGTTTTGGCAAATGGTGAGCAAGTGCTAATCTTCCTTAATCGTCGGGGGTTTGCCCCTACGCTGATTTGTCACGGCTGCGGTTGGGTCGCGCGATGCCGGCATTGCGATGCTAATATGGTCATCCACAACTATGAAAACTTGCTGCGCTGCCACCACTGCGGACAAGAACAACGATTGCTGGCCGACTGCCCAGCCTGCAAGACGAGCGAATTGATGCCCTTGGGGTTGGGGACAGAACGCATTGAAGAGGCGCTACGCGAGTTATTCCCAGACAAAGCCCTAGTGCGGCTAGATCGCGACACCACCCAACGCAAAGGCTCGCTGGAACGCTATCTTACCCAAATTAATAGAGGTGAAACCGACATCATACTTGGCACCCAAATGCTCGCTAAAGGCCACCATTTCCCCAATGTCACCCTGGTTGCGATTGTCGATGTGGACAGCGGCCTGTTCAGTATCGACTATCATGCCACAGAACGGCTGGCGCAAATGATAATCCAAGTCTCAGGCCGCGCCGGACGAGCCGAAAAACCCGGCAAAGTCATCCTGCAAACCCGCCATCCCGATCATAAATTGCTCAATACCCTAATCCGGGAAGGTTATCGCCGCTTTGCCGATACTGCCCTGGCAGAACGCAAAGAAGCTCTATTACCGCCATTCAGCTATCAAGCCCTGCTCAGGGCGCAAGCTGGCAATCCCAATCTGCCGTTAGGCTTTCTCCAAACCGCAGCCGCATTAGCCAAAACATATAAAGCAGGCCAGACGCAAATACTGGGCCCTGTCCCCGCACCCATGGAAAAACGCGCCGGACTGTACCGTTACCAACTCTTATTCCAAAGCAACAAACGCAGCGACCTACAAAAATGCCTGACCGAACTCATCACCAACATCGACAGCATCACACATACTAAAAAAATCCGCTGGAGCTTGGATGTAGACCCGGTGGATTTGTTTTAACGGCAGATTGACCACAAAATTTGTGGCTGTGCGATTTTGTTTGAATGCACACAGTTTGAGCAGCATAATGCTGGTTTTTGATACATATGTATTTTTCGATAACAAACCCTCACATGACATTTAGGCATTCCATTGTTATCAGTAATTGAAGAACGAAGATTACGAGTATCAAATAGCACCGACACTGTAAGAAAATCACTATTCGGTCAGTTTTTTACGCCTGCAACAACAGCCTGGTTTATGGCTAGATTGTTTACTCCCTCGATAGCAGGAGACTGCCGTTTACTGGATGCTGGAGCAGGAATTGGATCACTTTCAAGCGCATTTCTTGAACGGTGTGCATCTGGGGAACTTAATTTTGACAAAATAGATGTGTCCGCGTTTGAGTTGGATACCCTTCTTCTTAAAGAATTGAATGACTCGCTAATAAGCTACACCAACTCAACTTCACTTGCTTACAAAATTTTCGACGTTGATTTTATTGAAGAGGCTGTGAATAGAATTCAGTTTGGCTATAAAGATTATTTCACTCACGCAATTCTTAACCCACCCTATAAAAAAATTAATAGCAACTCTCGCCAGCGCCTGTTATTAAGACTAGTAGGGATTGAAACAGTCAATTTATATTCGGCTTTTATTGCACTATCACTGGAACTGGTCAAACCGGGCGGGCAAATTGTAGCGATTATCCCCCGTAGTTTCTGTAATGGCCCATATTACCGCCCATTCCGCAATTTTATGCTCGAGCGCGCCGCTATCCGTCATATACATTTGTTCAATACCAGAAATAAAGCATTCAAAGATGACAATGTACTGCAAGAAAATATCATCCTCATGCTTGAACGTAATGGTAGACAGGAAGACATAAAAATTTCCACATCGAGCGATGACAATTTCCATGACTTAACAACGCATACACATCCCTTTGATCGTATCGTATTTCCCAATGACCCTGAGTGCTTTATCCATATACCGACTTCACCGGAACGTAACACCATTGAGCTGTCAGCGGCTATTCATTGCTCTCTGGAGGATATTAACATCACAGTATCGACTGGGCCTGTTGTCGATTTTCGAGTTAAAGAATATCTTCGCGATATGCCAGAGCTGGGCAGTGTACCTTTGCTATATCCAAGCCACTTTACTGAACAGCGTACCGAGTGGCCAAAACTTGGATTGAAGAAACCCAATGCAATATGTCGTAACAGTCAAACGGAAAAGTTACTTTTCCCCAATGGCTTTTATTGCGTGGTGCGCCGCTTTTCATCGAAGGAAGAAAAGCGGCGAATCATGGCAAGCGTCGTTCAGCCGGAAGCCTTTGCAAAAGCTGAAGTCCTGGGCTTTGAGAATCACTTGAACGTATTCCATGAAAATAAGCGCGGCCTACCTGCGGCACTCGCATACGGTTTATCCGTATTTCTCAACACAACAGCAGTTGATGAAAATTTTCGACGTTTCAGTGGGCATACCCAAGTCAATGTAACCGATTTGAAACTTATCAAATATCCGAGCCGTAACGCCCTGATTACCCTAGGACAGTGGGCAATGCAACATACTACATTTACGCAGCCTATGATCGACGATCAGTTAGATAACCTGAATTCATGACAAAGAAAGAAAATAATCAGATCAACGACGCTCTCCAGATACTCATTGCCCTGGGTCTTCCAAAGGCACAACGGAATGAGCGTTCAGCACTGTGCCTGTTGGCATTGTTGAATCTGACTCCCAGCAAAAAATGGATACAAGCAGAAAACCCATTAATCGGCATCACGCCTATCATGGACTGGGCGCGGGAACACTATCAAAAGGAATATGCACCGAATACTCGCGAAACAATCCGCCGCCAGACTATGCATCAGTTCGTTGATGCGGGAATTGCGCTTTACAATCCAGATAACCCCAGTCGCTCTGTAAACAGCCCCAAAGCCGTTTATCAGATCGAACCCGAAACGCTGAATCTAATACACAGTTTCGGTAGTGAGCTTTGGGGTGATAAGCTTAAAGAGTACTTGGCGCAAAGTGAATCGTTAATCTTCAAATACGCTAAAGAACGTGAACAACAACGCATTCCTGTGCAGATTGCTTCGGACAAGGAAATTACCCTAAGCCCAGGTGAGCATAGTGAGCTTATCCGAGCAATCATCGAAGATTTTGCGCCACGTTTTGCGCCCGGAAGCCTGTTGGTCTATGCCGGAGACACGGGTGACAAGTGGGGATATTTCGATGCGGATTTGCTGAATAATTTGGGGATCAAAGTCGATTCTCATGGCAAGATGCCCGATGTAGTCCTTCATTATACGAAACGAAACTGGTTGCTGATAATAGAGTCAGTAACAAGTCACGGCCCAGTAGATAGTAAACGACACGCTGAATTGTCTAAGCTTTTTTCTGGATCGACGGTTGGATTGGTTTATGTGACCGCTTTTCCTAATCGCATCATCATGAGTCGATATCTTGGTGAAATTGCATGGGAAACCGAAGTGTGGATAGCAGATGCTCCATCGCACTTGATCCACTTCAATGGCGTTAGATTTCTTGGGCCTTACAAAGATGCTTAAATGCAATACTGAAAATATGAACCAGATAAGCCGGAAAACTGATTTAGGATGCCATCAACAAAGCTACTATCAAAAGCTATCGTCAGCAGGAATGTAATTTGCTACTCGAATATATTCAAAATCTTCCCAGATATTGAATAACTGGCGAAATCGGTGCAATCATGTAATTTTTGTTGTCTATGGTTTTAGTATTAGAAATATGGCAGTGGGTTAAACCTGTATTTTTGATGGATTTGTCGGCTTTATGGCTGTGAGTCGCGTGTATTACGGAGTGGCAAACCTAGGTTTTCTACCCCGTCCTATTAATCAAGTCACAGGTTTAACCCACTACCAGAAATATTTACTTAATTAAGGTGCTTAATTTATGTCAAACAATGAAAATACGGCTAACAATCAACCACAGCTTTCACGCATTAACCTAACAAAGCTTCCTGTGCAATTGCAGCTTGAGCTAATCGATTTTTACGAGTTTCTCATTCAAAAATACCATATCGAAAACGAGAACAACCAGCCGCATACGCACTTTAGACAGTTTTTAGAGTCGCCACTTCAAGTCCCAGAAATAAAATCGTGGACGAGAGAGGACTTACATGAGCGATAAAGTATTTATTGATACCAATATTTTTGTCTATGCCAAATTAGTTACCGAGCAAGATAAAACAAAATATCTACAAGCTAAAAACTTTTTAGGGTCGCTGCAAAGTAGCGTAGTGGTTAGTACGCAAGTGTTAAGCGAATTTGCGAGTGTGTTAATAAAGCACCGTATTTTAGACAACGATATACAGGTAGCCATCAATGCAATTGCAGAAAACAGCGCTGTTTCGCCAGTGTCATTCAATACCCTGTTAGAAGCCTGGAAAATTAAAACCCGTTATCAGTTTTCTTATTGGGATAGTTTGATCGTCGCCTCCGCGCTTGAAAACCAATGCACAACTTTATTCACCGAGGATTTACAGCATAATCAAGTCATTGAAGAAACACTGTGTATAAAAAATCCTTTTCTAGCNNGAAGTATTTAACGGAAAGTTATTCTCATGCCTGAACAAGTCCCTAACATCGACGAATTGTTTAAAACGGGTAAACAAATTGACGATGCCATCAATAAAGCCACCCACGAAGCGGTCAAACGCCATCACCAAGCGCAACAACCAATGGCAAGTTGGCAAAACGGCAACTTATTTGGGTGCAAGCCCCGCATCTAAAAGATTAGGTTTGAAACGTGCAATTTTGCGGGTGTTTTAACACCCTGCTATCTGATCATCAACGCTAAACGATATTTGGTTTGTTAGCTTACGCTTGGGTGTCTTTAGCTTTCGTTTGAATAGCTAATCAGGCCATTATCATGGATAATGCGCAGCTATTGTTTGAGTAAATCCACGCCATAAAGTAATCAGTTGTAATGAGAAAAAAGTTAGAGGCACTTATCCAGCAAGCCGTTGAAGCCCTTAAGAAAGCGGGGGTTATCGCTGAGGATATTTCCGTCAATATTACGCTTGAGCGTACCCGCGATGCACTGCATGGCGATTTTGCGACCAATCTGGCGATGTTGTTGGCAAAGCCCACGAAAATGAATCCTCGCCAGTTAGCAGAAAAACTGGTTGCCGCTTTGCCTGAAGATAGCGCGGTTACAAAAGTAGAGATTGCAGGGCCCGGGTTTATCAATTTTTTTATGGATACTAGCTCGCAGTCTGACATCGTCAAACTCATACACGAGCAAGGGTCGGATTTTGGCCGCAGCCAAGTCGGTGCAGGCAAAAAGGTCCAGGTTGAGTTTGTCTCCGCTAATCCTACCGGCCCATTGCATGTCGGGCATGGTCGCGGTGCAGCTTATGGCTCGGTGATTGCTGATCTCCTGGAAGCCGTTGGCTTCACTGTGCATCGGGAGTATTACGTCAACGATGCCGGGCGGCAAATGGATATTCTCGCCACAAGCATCTGGCTCAGGTACTTGGAAGAATGCGGCGAACCGGTGCGGTTTCCAGACAATGGTTATCGTGGCGATTATGTCGGTGATATTGCGCGGGACATTTTTAGAAATGCCAAGAACGAGTACCGACGGCCTTTTGATCTGGTGCTGGAAGATATTCCGCAAGATGAAGCGCAAGGCGGGGATAAGGAAGCGCATATCGATGCCTTGATAGCCAGGGCGAAAACCTTACTGGGAACAGTCGCTTACCGTGATGTGTTTCAGGCCGGATTGAACAGCATTCTTGCAGACATCAAAAATGATTTACAGGAATTTGGCGTTGATTATCAGCTTTGGTTTTCAGAACGGCAATTGATGGATGATGGTTCAGTGGAAAAAGCCCTGAAAAAGTTAAAAGCCTCCGGTCATTTGTACGGAAAAGATGGTGCCACCTGGTTTGCTTCCAGCAAGTTAGGCGATGAAAAAGACCGTGTGGTGCGTAGGGAAAACGGCCAATACACCTATTTCGCCTCCGATATCGCCTACCACATGAACAAATTGGATCGGGGATTCGACCAAATCATCGATATTTGGGGAGCGGATCATCACGGTTATATTCCACGGGTTAAAGCGGCAATCCAGGCCTTGGGCGCAGACGCAGACAAGCTGAAAGTGCTACTGGTGCAATTTGCCACGCTGTATCGCGGCGAAGAAAAAGTGCAAATGTCTACCCGCTCCGGCGAGTTTGTCACCTTGCGGCAATTGCGTGATGAAGTGGGCAAAGATGCGGCGCGGTTTTTTTATGTGATGCGCCGTTCAGAACAGCATATGGATTTTGACCTGCAACTTGCGACCTCTAAAACCAGTGAAAATCCGGTGTACTATGTGCAAT
>PMDM01000077.1:0-1460 GCA_003155565.1 Methylococcaceae bacterium
AACACGCAGGTATCACCCGGCATACAACGGCCCATCAATAGCGTTTTGCCACGAAAAGGGCATAAGCTGCAATTCGCAACGGGTACGCTAACAGGTTTTTCCCCACTAGACATGCAATCTATTCCGTTTAGTCTGCGATAACTTCTGCCACGACAACTCCCGTTGCAGCCTCATAATCATTGGTTAAGCACATACAGTGTTCGCGTCCGTCAACCAGATATAGGTTGAACGCTGACTTTTCGATGATCGGCTCATTATTGGGCAAATCATCATCCATACAGTAAGTGAAATGGATGGGTTGATATTGCTGCCGTAATGTTGAAACCGTAGATTCATCTACACCTAATGTTTCAATATTTAAGGCAATTTCGTTGAGTTGCTCTGCACTGATCATCCTGTCGCTTCCCTTTCAAACCTGAACCGGTCTGCTGAATCAATACCCATAGCTTTTGCGAGCCAAGGCGGTGGTGTACCGGCAATAACGCCTTGCAGTTGACCTAGAACCTCTTTAATCGCTTCAGCAGAAGGCAACTTGATGGGATGGATTCCAAGCTTGACTATCTTTGCTGCTGCGGGCCCACCGACGGAAGTCAAATAGAGCACTTGGCAATCCTGGATGAGTTCCGCCCGATATACATTTTTATCATCTACTACTAAACCTGTAGGAATAGCTGTCTCACGAATGTCGATTAAACGAATCTCATCGGCGGATACTTGATAAATCATAAATTGAGTGCAGGAACCAAAATGACCGTTAACATTAATGTTATCGTCACTGGCTACAGCAATGCGAACCGACCCTGGCATGTCCCCTTCACTAAAATCAAGAATATTTGGCTTAAGCGTTTCATCCGCCTCAACTTTATGCTTAAGTATGTGCAACGCAGATTTAAGGGTAACGTCGTCCATCTCGGAGAAGCCCCCATCTTGCGCTGAACTAAACGTTTTCAGGTTGAGGCCAGCCAACTTATCTTCCGTTATGGGCAAACCAATACTATTGATCAATACTTTAAATAGAGTTTTGGCATCGGTATCGGGTAAAGCACGAGCTGCAAGCCCGATCCGTAAGGCCAGTTCTCTTGAGAGCACATTCTGGCTGCTCATGGCATTATGCCTCTAACGGCAGAATGCAATTATCGATAGGGCAGACCTTGACACACTGGGGCACATCGAAATCGCCCTCGCACTCTGTGCAAGTCTTTTTATCTATTTTAAAAACAATGGAACCTTCTGTGATGGAATTGGTTGGGCAAACAGGTTCGCAGTCGCCACATGAAATACAATCCGCTTCAACAATATATAAAGCCATGATTATTCTCCTGAATCTAGACGTTTTGCGCGTAAGGTTACGGGGAAATCCGGCTGTACTTGTGGCTCAAAGTAATAAGTTGAACCATCACTGAGCAACACTTCGCCACCCCATTTGTCAGGGCTATCGAATTCAACAGATTCCGCCACTT
>PMDM01000077.1:1484-3646 GCA_003155565.1 Methylococcaceae bacterium
AATTGCTCAAGCACGGCATTAACCAAGGTGGTCAGCATGTAAATGGCACCTTCATAACCCAAAGTTGTCATCCTGTGCAGGTGATGCCTGTCAAAGATTGGGAAACCAATGCGGATTAACGGCACTTCAAACTCTTCACCTTTATAGAAGGTATCCCGTTGGATAAACTTGCCATAAGAGTTACCGATCATGAAGTCTGGTTTATTGGTGAATACCAAAGACCGGAAGTGCCATAAATCCCGTCCAATATGGACTTCAGTTTTTTGGCCGTACGGGGAATCTGAGCACATTTTATCCATGGCTTTTTTCCAACGTTTGTTGGCATGGTTGCACAATACATCGGTAGGTTCAGCGCCCATTTCCAGCAGGAATTTGGTCATGCCCATGACAAAATCCGCATCGCCATACAAGGAAAACTTTTTGCCGTGCATCCAGGTATGTGAGTCGGTCATCATGTCCACTAAGCGCCCCCGCTCCAGCTCTAATGAAGCTGGTATCGGTTTGCCGCTCAGTTCTGAAATTTTCATCAGGAACTCATCAGTCCACTCCAGACCCATCGGGATGTTGATGGCTGTAGCTGGTTGATGCCAGATGTTTTGCACGAACTTTTTGGTTTTTTCCAACTGCCAAGGCTGTAACAAAAGGGTATCAATCGCGTTTGGCGAATCCTTCACTTCAGCTTGGGTAGTACCGCCAGCATACATGCGGAATGTACCATCTGCGGGCGTATCCAACACTTCAGACGGATCACTCATTAAGGTGTAATCCACACCCATTTCTTTCATCATGCGGTGCATGACGCGGTAGTTACCCAGATAGGTTTCAAAACCCGGTACTAGATTGATCTTACCGTTGGAACCGACCTTTTTGTCGTCCATGTGGTTGAGCGTGAAAAAGCGCAACATGCCTTCAAACATGTTATCCCAACCCGTCGTATGGCTGCCGACAAAGCTCGGCGTATGGGCATAAGGCGTAGGAAATTCCTGCTCGATGTGTCCTGCTTTTTTGGCGTTATTGATGAAGGCATTCAAGTCGTCACCGATAACTTCCGCCATACAAGTAGTTGATACGGCAATTATTTCTGGCTTATATAAGGCTTTGGCATTTTCAAGACCAGCAAACATGTTCTTCTGTCCACCGAATACCGCCGCATCTTCGGTCATTGAATCCGATACGCAGGCAACCGGCTCTTTAAAATGACGGTTAAAGTAGGTACGGAAATAGGCAACGCAGCCTTGTGAACCGTGCACATATGGCATGGTTTTTTCAAAGCCTAATGCACACAATACAGCACCTAAGGGTTGGCAGGCTTTTGCCGGATTAACCGTTAATGCTTCACGGTTAAAATTAAGTTCTTGGTATTCTTTGGTAGTCGTCCATTGGAAGACTTCATCAATGGTTTCCTGGGGGTGACGCTCTTCGTAAGCTTCACGTTTGTTTGCCAGACTTTCCTTATATTCATCATTGCGGAATAAAGGGTAGCTGGGTTGAATGTTATCGATTTCTTGACTCATGATAATCTCCTACGCGCCACTAATCTGTGGACGACATGTTGAGAACTGGTAGGGTGGGCAGACTTTTTTGCCCACCTTTTTTATGCAACCAAAAATGGTGGGCAGAACAGCAATGCCCACCCTACAAATTAAGCGCTTGCTGCAACCGCTACTTTTGAAGTGTCATCTGTTTTCCAGGGCACTTTCACTTGTTTCCAGCACGGGTTATTCAAGGTCATGTCCATATCACGGGCGAAGATGGCAAAGCCGTCATAACCGTGATAAGGGCCTGAATAATCCCAGGAGTGCATTTGCCGGAATGGGATACCCATTTTTTGGAAAATGTACTTTTCCTTGATACCGGAGCCAATCAAGTCTGGTTGCACTTTCTTGACGAATTCTTCAAACTCATAGCCAGTGACATCATCATAAATCAATGTCGCATTGCCCATTTCTTTGATGGTGCGGTCATAATCGTCGTTATGCCCGAATTCATAACCCGTACCAACCACTTCCATACCTAAGTCTTCATAGGCACCGATCACGTGACGTGGACGTAAGCCGCCGACGTACAACATCACGCGTTTGCCTTGCAGGCGAGGTTTGTATTTCGCAATAACCGCATCGTATTCCGACTGATATTTGGCGATAACTTTTTCAGCGCCTGCC
>PMDM01000339.1 GCA_003155565.1 Methylococcaceae bacterium
TTCCATTGGAACTGGTCGATATTGCCGATGACATGAAATCGGTTGATTTCAAGGTATTCTCTGCTCCTGCCAATGATCCCAAAGGTCGCGTTGTAGCCCTACGCGTACCTAACGGTGGCGACAAACTCAGCCGTAAAGATATTGAGGATTTGACCAAATTTGTCAGCATCTACGGTGCGAAAGGCTTGGCTTATATCAAAGTTAATGACCTCGCCGCTGGCATCGAAGGCTTGCAATCACCGATTGTTAAATTTGCCCCTGTGGCAGTTTGGGCGAGTGTATTGGCGAAAACCGGGGCACAAGACGGCGACTTGATCTTCTTTGGCGCGGATAAGGCAACCGTTGTTAATGAAGCAATGGGGGCACTGCGCGTTAAATTAGGCCACGACCTGAACCTCTTGCAAGGCGAATGGAAACCGGTTTGGGTCGTCGATTTCCCGATGTTTGACTGGGATGAAAAAAGCGGTCGCTACAATGCCATTCACCACCCGTTTACCGCGCCCAGTTGCTCAGTGGAAGAACTGGTCGCCAATCCGGGCACAGCGCTATCACGCGCTTATGACCTCGTGTTGAACGGCACAGAAGTTGGTGGCGGTTCAATCCGTATCAACCGCACATCCATGCAACAAACCGTATTCGGGATTTTAGGCATAGGCGAGGAAGAAGCCAGGGAAAAATTCGGCTTTTTATTGGATGCCCTGAAATACGGCGCACCACCTCATGGTGGTTTGGCCTTTGGTTTAGATAGATTAGTCATGCTGATGACGGGTTCGACTTCGATCCGCGATGTCATTGCTTTCCCCAAAACCCAATCAGCGGCCTGTCCGTTGGTCAATGCGCCTGCTGTGGTGACTGATGAGCAATTGAAGGAATTAGGGATTCGATTGATTAAGCCAGCGGTGAAGGAAAAGTCATAAGAAAACAGGCAAAAAAACTATTAACCACAGAGGACACGAAGGGCACGAAGAAAATAATCCTATTTGCTGATGCTATTGAAAACTTCGTGTTCTCTGTGTTCTTCGTAGTTATTCCATCGATTTACTATCGATTAATCCAGCCCATTATTGTAGTTGCAGCTTTAAAATATTGAGAGGCGTATTAGGCAGAGGGGGATTTCAATGACAGAAGTGAATATAGAATCCATACAAACACAGTGCTGTATCGTCGGTGGCGGCCCGGCAGGGATCATGTTGGGCTTCTTGTTAGCGCGTAGCGGCGTGAAAACGGTAGTGTTGGGAAGACACGATGATTTCCTTCGTGATTTTCGTGGTGACACCATCCATCCATCAACCATGGAATTGATGCACGAGTTAGGCATTCTCAATGAATTTTTGCAGCAGCCCCATCAGCCAATTGCAAAGGCTTTTGTGGTTGTGAATGGAAAAGTACTGCAAGGGCCTGATTTTTCCAATTTGCCTACCCAAGCAAAGTTTATTGCCATGATGCCGCAGTGGGATTTTCTAAAATTCATAGCAGCGCAAGCGGCAAGCTATCCAGATTTTGATCTGCACATGGGTGCGGAAGTTATCGACTTGATTGAAGAAAACAATGTCGTCAAAGGCGTGGTTGTCCAAACCAAACAAGGCTCACAACAGGTTTTTGCCGATTTGGTCGTTGCTGCTGATGGGCGGAGTTCGATTGTTCGGGAATTGTCCAAGATGACGGTCATTGATGATAAATCACCGATTGATGTGCTGTGGTTTCGTCTGGGCAAGCCAAAAATGGAAACGCTGGAGACTATGGCGCGAATGCGGGATGGCAACTTCATGGTGACCATTAATCGGGGTGCTTATTACCAAACCGCATTGTTGATACACAAAAATGGCTTTGATGAAATCAAAGCAAAAGGATTACAGGCATTTCGGAATTTGATTACCGCTATTGAACCTGCATTTTGCGAGGTTGTTCAAGCTATTGATTCCTGGGACAAAGTGAAATTACTTAGCGTACAAGTTAATCGCTTGGAAAAATGGTATCGGAAAGGCTTGCTGTTTATCGGCGATGCCGCCCATGCCATGTCGCCCATAGGCGGCGTGGGCATTAATTTGGCAGTGCAAGATGCCGTCGCTACCGCCAACTTATTGGTTGAGAAATTGCGTAATGGTAGCTGTAATATCGAAGACTTGGCAAAAGTGCAAGCGCGGCGCGAATGGCCGGCAAAGATGACCCAGCGTTTACAGGTTATGGCGCATCGCCGCTTTTTTAGCGGTACTGATAAGACACTGTCTGTATCCTGGCCTTTACGGTTATTCCTCCGAATGTTTGCCCCAGTTTTGCGAAAAATATTATCACGAATTGTCGGCATTGGTTTTCGGCCTGAGCATATTGAAACGAAAGTTTATTGAGGCGTTGCAACATGGACAAACAGCTATCAACCGCCATGGCGGTATTGGGTTTATTGCTCGCTATAGGCATGCATGCCCAGCGCGGCATTTATCCTAGGTGTACAAGCGAAAAAAGCGGCTTCCGGTCAGCAGTCGATTACGGTAAAGGGTTTGGCAGTCAAAGATGTGCAAGCAGATAACGCCGAATGGACGGTTACAATCTCAGTGACAGAAGCTACTTTTGCCCAGGCGTTAAACAAGCTCAGGGCAGAACGCCCCACTTTGGATGTATTTTTAAGCAAGGAAGGCTTGGATAAATCGGGTTGGCAAGAAGGCAATGAATCTGTGACAGCACACATGGTGACGACGTATTTACCTGGCGGTGGCACTAAAACCGAGCAGCAGGGTTATGATGCCAGCCAAAGTATCGTCGTCACGAGCAAAGATTTAGCCAAAATCGAAGCCGCCAATAAAAACTTTCTGGCATTGCAAGCCGAAGGCCATCCAGTTACCGCCAGTTCACCACTATATCTGGTCAGTAATTTGGAAGACATCAAAATGTCCCTGATTGCTGCGGCGACCGAAAATGCCAGAAAACGCGCCGAAGAGTTCGTAAAACAAGATAAAGTAAAAGTCGGCTTGATGCGTTCAGCATCGCAAGGGGCATTCTATATTTTGGCGGCGGGCGGCAATTCTGAAACCGACGATTACGGCGGCGTGTACGACAAAACTACGATTAACAAGCTGGCAAAAGTAGTTGTAACTATTGTTTATAACATCGAACAATAGCTTAAATGAGGTATACAGAAGCATCATTCGGGCTAACCGAATGATGCTTAGGGTTAATGACAGATAATCTGCTGGACAATACGAATCAAGACAACCTATCGAGTTCAGCTATCATTTTTTGAGTGGCTTTATAATCAGTTCCAGACCAAGACAATTTACCATCTGGAGTGATAATCGCGAAGTAGGGTAGACCAATTTTTAATTGACGATGTTCCTGACTTGCACGAAACTTTTCAAACTCAGGTTCTTTGTCTACCAGCTTTACTGCGATGGCTTTTTCACGTAAGGCTTGGTTCAACTGCTCATTGTTCGCGGATTCTTTTTTAAACTCAGTGCAGTTAGCACACCAGCTAGCGTAAAAATCTATAAAGATAGGTTTACCCGTTTGTTGGGCTACCTTTTTTGCAGCATCAAAACTTCTGTACCAGGATATTCCGGCTTCTTTTTGTACCGTCATAGCGGCTGGCATATTATGAGAAGCAGTATTTTGCATATTGCTGTTTTGTGCAAATGATTCCGCTTGGGCCGTATTCATAAAAGGCATGTGTCCCAAACCGGCAACCATCAGCCAACCACCAACGATCATGGACAGTACCCCAACATAATGTTGCATTTTTTGGTTTGGTTGCGCATCGTGTGGCATCAAGGTCAGTACATGGCAATGTACGACGGCAATCCAAATTGCCACCAAACCAAAAGCGAGAGTAACTGTAGCTGAAGATTCGACACCGAGTACGCCCATACCTTTTTGCAGATAGGTATAAGCAAAGTACAGGATCATAAAACCAAACGCATATTTGACTTTATTCATCCAATAACCGGCTTTAGGCATTTTTTTAAATTTAACGACGCTGATTATAAAAAACGGCAAGCCCACGCCCAAACCAAAACCAGACATCATCACACTGCCTTGTGCAGCGATGGACAGTTTCCCCCAAAAATCTAAGCTTTGATTAATTAAAGCCAAGGCAGCGGCCTTTTCAGCGATGTTATCTGCAACTTGTAACAGTAACGCGAAAACAATAGGGCCAACGCAAGGTGAAATAACCAAGCCTGCGACACTGCCCATTAACAAGGTACCTGCTACACCTTTTACTTTAGATGAATGCTGGTCTAGCGAATGAACTTCATTTTGCATAAAACTCAGTTCATAAAAGCCCAGCAAAGCCAAGGCGAAAAATGCAAAAAACACGGCAAAGCCTAGGTTAACAAGGGCTGACTGCATGAAGGTATTAAATGCACCGCCCGTCATTCCTGCCATTAATCCTAACGCCATGTAAGTGATGACCATTCCAACAAAATAGGCTAAGGCGTGTTGTTTTTCCTTACTGGCTTCGCCATTAGCCCTACCGACTATAAACATGGAGGTAATCGGCAACATGGGGTAAACGCAAGGTGTTGCAACAGATAACAGACCGGCAATGAACATCAAGCCGAACATGATGAGCATATTGTCTTTATTGTTGTGAAACAGCGATACCAGCTTATCCATAAAGCTTTCTGACTCATCCGATTGAATATCGGACTGGGTAGATGCTGATATTGTTGCGGCTGGTAATGCCAAATCTACTTGTGTGGTTTGTGGACGGAAACACACGTTAGTCAATTCGTTACACAACTGGTAAGTGAGTTCCAGGCTTGCCGAATTGACAATTGCAGGCTTAGAGCCGGTTTGTGCCAACTCTAGGGTAAAATCGCCCTTATCACGCAACACTGTCGCCTTCACCAAGCTGTCATGCACACCGGCAGGTTTTTGTAATTTACTGATAGTCAGGCCGGAAGCTGCCAATTTGGAGTCAGGATCAACAGTAACTGGAATATAGGCATTTTCATCACCCGCATCCAGATAAGCATGGTGATCTTTAGGCACAGTCAACGTCAAGCGGTACTGCGCCGGCCATTGGTCTGTATTAAGTGGGGTAACGCTTAAATTTGCTTTGGGAATTTCTGCGTAGGTTAAGCTTACACTTAACATCCACAGCAATATGATTGAGAGTAAGTTTTTCATGATTTATTTACCTTAATGTTGTGAATGCTACAGTTATCCAATATTTCTGTATCAAAAAACCTATTTGCATCTTTTGAAAGAGAAACACTGGGCTACTCTATAACATTACAGGGTTAAAAAATGTGACGGAAACCTCATAATTAAAAATCCAAATAAGGCGCCGGGTTTTACGCATCTATCCCTAACAATTCAGGATATCCATAGTTTTTATTGCTCTGAAAAAAGCATCTGTTATTTAGCATGTGATTAATAGATGGCTAAAATTTCAGGTTAAACGAGGCGGTTATCAGATAATAACCAAAGTTGGCAAAAGTGCCCTGGTTATTGCCGCCCAATTGATATTCCGCTTTATGGGCGTAATATTCAAAGCCGGTTTGGAATTTTAACTGGCTAAATGGTTGTAGCTCGTTAATCTCCTTGCTGAATTTAAGGCCTCCGGAAAGGGTGCCAAATCCAGCCAAGCGGTAATCGCTGGAATAGCTAGTGTAATCCGCTGACCCACCAGCAAAGACTGGTTGATAAAAATCCGCTTTGTCTTGCGAATAATACCTAAAGCGCGGAATGACCTGCCAGCCATCAGCGATGGGCTGATGCCAGCTCATCTCAAAGGTATGCGCATTGACACCCCAGTCATTTGTACTAAAGCGATAATCTGTATGCAATGCGGCATGATTAAATTGCTCAAAATGGCGGACATACTGGGTTAGCCAAGCCCATTCAAACCTCTCATTAGGACGCTTATCTTGCTGGAAATCCGAGGAAACATTGCCGTTATAAAAGGTGACCCATTTATAAGGGTCAGACATAAAACCAGTATGGTAGCCAAAGGTCATATTGCTTTGCACCAGGGAATTTTTATCGATAACTTGCGACACCCCTAACAGATATTGTTGGCTGGTTTTATGGGCCCTAAAATCGGCAGGCCTACTGTTCCAGATAGAAGGGGATGGCTGGATTTCATCAAATGCGACCGAAGCGCCAAAATTCAGAGTGGTCAGTTTTTTGTTTAAATCAAGGCTGCCCGTGGTATTAAAATATTTCGACGCGTAATCGTGTTCCCTTGAATATCCTCCACCGAAACTAAGCGCTGCCTTATCAAAAAAATAAGCCAAGTTACTGCTAATCGCATCCCGGAGTTCACAAATTGATTTACCGCAAGAACTAGTCGGCGATGCACCACTTTTGACCTGAACTGTTTTTCCGCTAGTATCCCTTGAGTTAAAGACTGGGGAAGCACCGGAGATGCTATCTTCAACTAAATTCACGGATGCCGTCATGGACTTACCAATCGGAGCCGATAACGCGCTTTCAAAAATATCCACCCTCATACGGTTGTTGCTTTCAACATAGTTACCGTACTGGAAGTCAGCGTTATAAGTCTCTTCAACCCGTCCGGCAGAAGCCGTCTGCATTAAGCCCGGCAAGGCTAAGGCGGCACAGGTTAATTGAGCAGCAATATTAGATTTTTTATTGTTTTTCATATCAGCATTTGTTGTTAAGTTTCAGCGTAATGGATGAGGGTTAATTACAACCGCAGCCGCCACCGCCACCGCCATAACCACCTGCTGCCGATTCCTTACTGAAAGCAGTATGCTGACGCAAACCAAATTCCAGTCCGTCAGTCGTAAAGGCCATTTGTGAAAGGGCTAAGTTGCCCCGTTGTCTGGGCATAACTTCTGTACAAGCGACACCAGAAAGTATCAGGACAATCAGCAAACAACGGTTAACAAGCTTCATAAACAGCACCTATTTGGCTAACAATTGGGTGACTTTTTCTTCCAGTTCATTAATGTCGTCACTGGCAAAGCCGTGATGAATATTTTGCACCACACCTTGTTTGTCGATAATAAAAGAAGTAGGCATAGACTCCACGACAAACTTGTCAGACCATTCACCCTTGGCATCTCGTAATATGGTAAAGCTCACTGGGAATTCTTTCAGGAATTTTTCGGCATTAGCTTTATCTTCATCCAGGTTGACCGCGACCACTTCAAAGCCTTTGGCCTTAAGCTTCTCATGCATCTTGTTCAATAATGGGAAAGAGGTGCGGCAAGGTGCGCACCACGAAGCCCAAAAATCAAGGTAGATCACTTTGCCGGCATATTGCTTTAACGTTGTCGGTTGGTCTTGCTGCAATGTTGGCAAGGTAAACTGCGGCGCGGGCTGACCCACGTCGGTCGCATTGGCGGTAAGGCAAGCGGCGCTTGTTAACATTGCGAATACGATAGAACTCAATTTTTTATTTGTCTTCATAGATCACCATTATTGAAAAAAACCGCTCATTAAAGTAGATGTTGAACAACCAAGATTTATTTGGAAACGTCATGGGCAACCAACAGGGTACTTTCATCATTGGGGTCAAATACTATTTTTTTTAGCTTAAAAAAATCTTAATACATGAAAATAAATTTAACATTGATAAATTGGCAGTGCCCTTTCCTTAGCCTATGCGAAATTTATTTTCGTTATTAAGTAAAAGCGACTAACCATCTTAAAAAACATAGACTAACTTAAGGACGCTCTGATTAAGTCCTTCGACAAGCTCAGGACGAACGGTAACGTGTTGTTTCCGTTCGCGATGAACTTGTCGAACCATAAACTAAGGAATCAACTTGTTCAGGGTTTCCTTAATTTGATGATTAGGGCAGAATCGAGCAAAGAATTAATTTTACTCTGACCCCAATTATTACGTGGTGAAAAAATGGCCCATGCGCCGGATCACGCGGCATTAAACAAACCTCGCCTGGGCAGATCTGGGCAAGGGTGGTCGATGATAGCCAACCATTCGGCGGGTTACGCCGCGCAGGAAGGTCGGTGATTGCTTTGGTTCGGTGGGGTTGCGCGGCTAACACCGCCCTACAAGTGACCCGCCGTACTCGGTTACTTTTTATCCGACTTACGGCCTTATAGTTTTCGATTTTAGCCCGACTGGAGGCTTAAAGTTTTTCGGTCAACACCGACCCGGCGGCGGCGCAGCGTACGGCAATACAAGTGCCATTTTGCATAGTGTAAATTATGCGAACAAGAGGGGTGCGGAANNGGGCATTATGTAACTTGGCGCGGGTTTGCCAGGACAACGCGAACGATGCGGTGAGGCACGAACGGCATCCTACGCATCTTACGGGTTGAGCCTTATGGGTTATTTTGTATAAAGCTTCTCTTTGATTAAGAAGGTATGTGAATCAATTTTATAGCTTGCACCACCACCAAAAATATCAGGTGCATTGTTTCGTAAGGTTGGTGCAAAATTTACTTCGTAATCGCTTCCTTTCATCTCAACAAAGATATCGTAGTTTCTTAATTCCGATAAGAATTCAAAAAGCCCATAATCTTTGTTATCCTTTTTCCTATTTGCTATTTCTTGTTTATTTCGAGAGATATATATAGAAAAATCAAGTTCATAGGCTGATAATATAGCTTTAAAATAATCCCCACGTAACGTAATTGGTTTATCCAAAGAGGTTACATATTCCTTTATGGCATTAGGTTTTTCGGATTCTTGTCCAAAGATATTGCCGGATGGAATTATGAACGCCAAAAACAGCAACCCTATTCCTAAGACATTATTTCTTTTCATATTTACTTTATTATTTATCTGCGAGGACCAGGACATTCGCAACCCTCTCTGAGAGTTTCCTCCCGACCTTTTTCATTTCGATTTGGATCAGGATAATAGACTTTTCTAAATCCACCCGGTGTTCCTAAATAACTGGGAGTCTGTCACATATCAGCACGCCATTTGTCGAAACCACGTCCCCATGAAGTNNGAAAATACATCTTCCCAGCCATTTTTCGTGCATTGTCCATGTGTGTGATATCTCGCTACAGCTGGGATTAAATTTAGTGGCTGGCTTGCAGATGAACCTGTTGGCCCACCTTCATTTGGGTTGGTGGCGTAATAGCGCCCGTCACTTCCTTTATACACCGTTCCTGCCCATTCATTTTGACCGTTGGGATAAGTGCTATAAACCCAATCAAGAGCATCTACGGCGGCTCCAGGGATTGTATTAAATGGATCGCCAGGAGCTAACCCCAACGGATCGACCGCATTGACCGGGTTGCCATTGACATATGCATAGGTATTTAGCCATTAACAAGCGATGTGTTGTTATTAAAGCTAATCCGCTTTATGGTCTCTGTTGTAGCGTTTAAGTACCCGCTTAATATAAATAATATCAATGACAAAGAGAACTATTGATAAAACCGTATAGCTCCAAAACTTCATTTCCAATGATTGAAGCCTTGAGGCCTGTTCTGGAAATGACGATAACCAAGCAAAAGAGACAGCCTGACTAACCGCCCAACAGGACGTTAAAAATAAGACAATTATTAGGAATACCTGAAACCAAAGCTTATTTATTAACATGGCTACTTTGGCGTCATCTGTGGGCCAGTCCGACAGCTATTAACTGTACCGTATGCAAATGACTGACATTGATTAAATGGCGGTAAAAAACGACCTATTGGTTTTCCTATTTGGATCTTGCTGTTTACGCATTGTTCATCGACATTATTTATTTCTGTTGATTTAGTTGCTTGATCTTTTGAATGGTCAGTGACCTGGACGGGCATTCCATAACCTTCATATTCTTGACCAGGTGGAATATTTGGATCAGCCCCCATACCCCCAGATTTTGTGTCAGTCTCTACCCAACAATGATCGATAACACCATCCGCGATTTGAGCTGGTCTACATTTAATAAAAACTTTTAAACCCAACGGATCGACCGCATTAACTGGATTCCCGCCGACATAGGCGTACGTATTGATCCCCCCCTGCAACCCAATCGGGTCGCTCTGGATGTATCTTCCGTTGCCGGGGTCGTAATCCCTGAAGTAATTGTAGTTAAGCCCGGTCTCCTGGTCATGGTATTGGCCCGGGAAGCGCAGGTTGTAGGCGAAGTTTCCGAGGTTGCTTGGGTTTTCATTAGGGAGGCTGTTGCCAAATGCTTCAGATTCCCATGTCCAGACTGGCTTGTTGTCCGCTGGCCGGGTAATTTTCCTCGGCGTTGCCAGGTGGTCAGCGTGGACGTAGAAGATATCCGTTGTTGTGCCTTGGCTGGCGTTGGGCTTTAACACGGCGATGGGCAGGCCGCCCAACCAGACTGTTTCCTGGACGGGTTGCCCGGTTTGGTTGTATTCGCCTTGCAGTTGGCCTTTTTGGTTATAGGAAAACAGTGTGCTTGTGCCGTTGACGGTCTTCTTGACGCGCTGGCCGAGGGCGTTGTAGTCGTAGCTGGCATTCAGTGTGGTTGAGGTGGCGGTGGTGCGCCTACCTTGGGCGTTGTAGCCGTAGGTGATTGTGCCGTCGCTGGACAGGTTTCCGGTCGGGTCGTAGCTGTAGTTGGCAGTTTGTATGCCGTCGGTCTTTTGCTGTAGCTTGTTGCTGCCGGGGTCGATGGTGCTGGCTTCGGTGGTGTTATTGACTGTCTTGCCGGTGCGGTTGCCGCTGAGGTCGTAGCTGTAGCCCAGGCTGGTGAGGTTGAACGCGCCGACCTGGTTGCTGGTGAGCCGATCCAGGCCATCATAGCCGTAAGCCTGGTCGAGGGTCGGGGCAACATTGTCGAATATGCCGGTTATCTTCCCTGCGGCATCGTAGCTGTAGTTGCGGAGCGTCGGCAATTGGCTTTGTGTGTCCAGCCCTAAGCTGATGGCAATGGGTTTTCCCGCCAGATTGTAGTGCCGTTCGCTGGTTGTGCCATTGCCCCACATCCAGCCCGAGATCTGGCCGTCGGGTTCGTAGGTGATCTGGTCGATTAAGGGCTGGGCGTTGACTGTGATTGATTGGGGGCGATCATTGAGCCACACGTAGCCGATGGTGTTGCCGCCCGGGGTGGCGGCCTGTACCAGTTGACCTGCGGTATTGTAGCTGTAAGCGGTGTTCTGGACGATTGTGCCTACCGTTTGGGTTTTGTTGGTGATGCGGCCATGGCTGTCGTAGTTGAAGGCCAGTGTGCTGTCGCCGTTGGCAAGGCTACAGATGCGGCCTATGCCGTTGGTGCAGGTGTCCCAGGTGTAAGTGAAGGCCTGGTCTTCGTAGGCGACCTGGGTGATGCGGTTTTGACTATCATAGCTGTAGGTCGCAATTTTTCCTCTTGCATCGGTGCGGGTCTTGAGGTTTCCGGCCTCATCGTAGGTGTTTTGGGTGGTGCCGGTGTCCGGGCTGGTCAGGCTCAACAGGTTGCCCAGGTTGTCCATCTGGTAA
>PMDM01000367.1 GCA_003155565.1 Methylococcaceae bacterium
AGTCGGTTTCACCGGTGCCAACGGCGCGGGTAAATCCAGTCTATTTGCTCTGGTCAAAAATGAACTGCATTTGGATGAAGGCGATTTTTCCATGCCGCCGAACCTGGAAATCGCTCACGTCGCCCAGGAAACGCCAGCCGTTTCCAGCTCGGCTATTGATTATGTCATTGATGGCGATCAGGAATTAAGACGCTTACAAGCCCAGTTAAAGCTCGCCGAACAATGCGACGACGGCTTAAAACAGGCCGAACTGCACGCCGCTTTGGATACCATTGGCGGTTATACGGCTCAGGCCAGGGCTTCCCGGTTAAT
The DNA here is from genome assembly GCA_003155565.1 of Methylococcaceae bacterium. Lineage (GTDB taxonomy): Bacteria > Pseudomonadota > Gammaproteobacteria > Methylococcales > Methylomonadaceae > Methyloglobulus. The sequence goes on from PMDM01000367.1 coordinate 313, forward strand.
GAACGGTTTGGGTTTTACCGCGGATCAGGAACAGAACGCCGTCAATTCGTTTTCCGGCGGTTGGCGTATGCGCCTTAATCTGGCCCAGGCGTTGATGTGCCGTTCCGATGTGTTGTTGTTGGATGAGCCGACTAACCACCTCGATTTGGATGCGGTGATCTGGTTGCAAGACTGGTTATGTAAATACGATGGGACGTTATTGCTGATCTCGCATGACCGTGATTTTCTCGATACCATCGCTGATCATATCGTCCACATCGAACAAAACAAAGTAGACGTCTATACTGGCAATTATTCTGCATTTGAAAAAATGCGTGCGGAAAAATTGGCTCAACAACAGTCCGCTTATCTTAAGCAGCAGCGGGAAATTACCCACATACAAAGCTTCGTTGACCGCTTCAAAGCCCAGGCAACTAAAGCCCGGCAAGCGCAAAGCCGGATCAAGGCACTGGAGCGCATGGAAGTTATCGCAATGGCGCACGTTGATTCGCCGTTTGATTTCAGCTTTCCCAACCCCGGACGGATGCAAAATCCGTTATTGAAACTGGATAAGGTTGACATCGGTTATGGGCAAACCAAAGTGATTCAAGGTGCGAGTTTATCCATATCACCCGGTGACCGCATTGGCCTGTTGGGGCCAAATGGTGCAGGAAAATCCAGCTTAATTAAAGTATTGTCTGGCGATATGCAGCCCTTATCGGGAACCCGGCTTGAAGCCGAGGGGCTCAATATCGGTTATTTTGCCCAGCACCAACTGGAACAATTGCGCTTGGATGAAAGCCCCTTACGCCACCTGCAAAGAATAGATCAAAAAGCTACGGAAAAAGAATTGCGTAATTTTCTGGGCGGGTTCGATTTTCGAGGTGATAAGGTTATAGAAGCAGTCAAGCCATTTTCCGGCGGCGAAAAAGCCCGTTTGGTGTTGGCACTATTAGTCTATAAAAATCCTAATTTGCTGTTATTGGATGAGCCGACTAACCATCTTGATCTGGAAATGCGCCACGCCTTGAGTGTGGCGTTGCAGGATTATCAGGGTGCGATTATTTTAGTTTCACATGACCGTCACTTACTGCGAACCGTAACCGACCAATTTTTATTGGTAGGCGAAGGTAAGTTGCAACCGTTTGATGGTGACCTTGAGGATTACCGGCTTTGGTTGGCGGAACGCAAAAAAGGCGAAGAAAAAACCACGGATGAGTTGAACTCGACTATTTCGCGCAAAGATCAACGAAAGCAAGATGCAGACCGTAGGCAAAAACACAAGCCCTTGTTGGATGCACTAAAAAAAGCGGAAATAGCGGTTGAAAAATACCACAATGAACAACGTCATCTGGAATTTGAATTGGCCGAGCCAACGCTTTATTCCGAATCTGAAAAAGATAAGTTAAAAAAATTGCTGGCTCGTAAGGCAGAAGTCGATAAGGCACTGGATGCCGCCGAGACAGACTGGATGGCGGCGGAAGAGCGCCTGGAAGCAGCCAAGGCTGAATATTTCGAAATCTCTGATTGAGTCCTGCGGTAGGTCTTAGAGCATACTATGGGCTGGCTGATAAACTAGCCTTAAATTTTCGGTATATGCATTGCGTTGTTGTGCTTGCCGGATTCTGACCGTATGATGGCATTTTCTTTCCAGGTCGATCATGAGCCGTGAAAATAGGAGGCATAATGGAAAGGTACAAACATATTTTATTAGCGGTGGATTTTTTTGAACCGGCACAGGTCGTTATCGACAGGGCTAAAGCGTTGGCACAGACCTATCAAGCAACACTGAGCTTGATTCATGTGGTGGATAATATGCCGCTTCCTGATGCGGGTTATGGGCTGGATACGGCTTATAACGTCGATTTGACGGGCGAGATGATTGCTGCGGCAAAAAACAAACTGTCCGATCTCGCTAAAAAATTAGGTGTTGAACAAGACCGGCTTTGGGTGGAGTTAGGTAGTCCAAAGCTGGAAATAACCCGCATTGCTGAGGAAAATCAGGTTGATTTAATCGTGGTCGGTTCGCATGGACGGCATGGCTTCGCGCTGCTGCTGGGGTCAACCGCTAATGGTATACTCCACCACGCTAAGTGCGATGTGCTGGCGGTGCGGTTGCAGGATAATTGATGCTCACCGTTAATACGGTGGGGTGTGTGCTGTGGAGTCCAAAAAATAAAAGTATAATGGCTTCATTTTATAGATAAGGCGGAAAAAAAGTGTTAGGAGTTATACAAAGTTACGATTCTGAAACTCAAGCTGGGGCGATAAGCAATGGTAAAGAGCTGCTTCAATTTGATATAAGTGATTGGATTGCAGGCGCACCTCCTGAACAAGGTGACCATGTTACGTTTGATCTCAGAGGCGTGAAACCTTGTAACATTAATCTCTATGTTGCCACACTGAACAAAGGTGAGGCAGTCAAGTACAAGTATCTGGCGCTTCTTCTGGCGCTTGTTTTAGGCTGGGCAGGGGGGCATCGATGTTATCTGGGCTTCTATAGGTTGGCCATTATACAGCTCACAATAACCATTTTACTCATAGTAGCCGGTCTCCCAGGCTATATACTACTCTGGAGTTTTGTTGACGCATTACTGATTTTTGGTGGGCATATCGACAAAGACGCCAAAGGCCGTCCATTGAAGTAAAAAGCAAGCAACTACAACTAAGGGTTAATTGCATAAGAGGCTGTGAAAGAATTCGCGCTTTAGTGTAGATTTTAAGATTAACCACGAAGATCACGAAGGACACGAAGTTTCAATAAATTGAAATTAAATGATTATTTTTTCTTCATGTCCTTCGTGTTCTTTGTGGTTATTGGTTTTTTTATCTCGTTTCACCGTGTCTACCCCACTTGAAAAAGCTTGTTGGCCTCCTGCAAGCAATTACAGGTTATTCGCCTTGAAAGTATCGCACTGATTCAGGTCGCCGTTTTTTGCGCCGATAGTAAACCAGCGCATCCGCTGTTCTGAAGAGCCGTGCGTGAATGATTCAGGTACGACATAACCTTGTGATTGTTTTTGCAAACGGTCATCGCCAACGCCACTGGCGGCAGCCAAGGCTTCTTCAAGGTCGCCCGGTTCAAGGATTTTTCGGAATTGATTGGCACGATTAGCCCATACTCCTGCAAAACAGTCGGCTTGCAGCTCCATACGCATTTGTAATTGGTTGCCCTGAGCCTCACCACCACGTTGCCGGGCGGCATTAACCTGATCGGCAATGCCTAAGAGGTTTTGGACGTGATGTCCGACCTCGTGGGCGAGGACGTATGCCTGAGCAAAATCGCCCGGTGCATTATGGCGCGTAGCAAGATCATTAAAAAAACTCATATCAAGATAGAGCTTGTGGTCGCCAGGGCAATAAAACGGCCCCATCGCTGCTTGTGCGTAGCCGCAAGCGGATTGCACTTGTCCACTGAAAAGCACTAGCTTAGGCTGTTCGTAGTGGCTACCGGATTGCTGGAAAATTTTCCCCCAAGTATCTTCGGTATTCGCCAAAACCACGGACATGAATTTTTTCGTCCGCTCATCCTGTGGACTGGATGCCACTGGTGCAGATTGCTGCGAACCACCGGATAGCTGCCCCACCGTATTCAGGACTATCCTGGGATCGACTCCTAAAAGCAGGGCGACGACAGCCAAAGCAGCAACTCCCAAGCCGCCGCCAACGAATCCCCTACGGCGACCCGTACCCATACTGCGGCGATCTTCTATATTTTCACTTTCCCGTCCATCATCCTGGCGCATAACTATTACCTCGTGGTTAAAAATCCAAAATCTGATCAAACAGCGACATGATAAAAGTATTTTGAGGGATAGGAAATTAATCTTGCAAAAAAGACCCATATAAAGCCTTTGAATGGTCTCAAAAAGCAGCCGTACAAGGTGATAACCGACTTTGAATATGCCTTTTACACAGCGGTGGCCAATAACGACAGCGCCAGAGAATTGATGCAACAAGTTCAATTGCGGGAATTGGCGGCCCGTGCTGACACAGCGGGTTCGAGAAAACGCGACTATCGACTGGACGATTAAAGAAAATGTCAGAGCCAAGTTGAACGTGATCGTTAAAAGAACCCTTAGACAATACGGCTATCCGCCGGATATGCAATTGCTCGCTACCGAAACGGTGCTGAAGCAGGCTGAGATAATTGCAAATGAGTTGGCAGGTAAATAGGTTTGGTTCTTCTAAATAGCAATAGTTTGGGTTAATAATTTTTTGGATTACTAAAATTACCCTTTCAGGGTAAGCCATTTTCCGATAAGAACCTTTCAATCCCCTATGCCTTTTTGACTTAGCCCTTTGTTTTTTGGGTGCTAAATATTAGAAAACCGATGCAAAGCAGACCCTGGTGATTACCAAGTTTGGCACAAGTTGACCGCCTCGAATCGACCTTCTTGGACGTTGGCATTCATTTTAAACAAGTGAAAATAAAGCTGTTCAGAGCCAGGGCAGATAGTCTATAGGTTGGATTTCCTCCGTTATGAGTCCTTAAATATTTGTTCAGATTGTGATTTCATTGTTGGCATCAAATGATGCCAACACACTGTATTGCGGGTGTTGGTGGGCACTGCAATTTATCTTCATCGGCGTAGTGATTTTTTAAAATTACTAGCAACTTTAACGGCATCCAGTAGGTCTTCAACTCCTGCATTAAGGATTTCCAAGCCTATTTTTTTGCAATAACGCTGTTCTTTATCGGTCGGATTTTTGTTCAACACCCAACCTTTTCGTTCTGCCGCGCCATAAACAATATCGCTCATCACCATACGCTCTGAATCCCTGTTTAACCGCATGCCAATAAATAGATATTGCTTTCCCTTACGGTACTCTTTAAGGAAATCAGGAATGGCAAAGCCCCCCATTAACTCAGTTATGTAATCGACATAATCGGCATCTGAAGCAATGTAGTTGGCTTCCGGTTTAGGGGTGCCCAGGGGTTTAAATAATATGGGTAGTTTGGGATCAACTTGTTCTTGCGGTATTTCAAAATAACCGTTGCCATCAAAGTGATATATTTTAAATCGAAACTGGCTGGCGGTGATCCTTGCGACACCTACAATCAGCGTATGTTCTTCATCGGCATAGCTGTCTTGCAATTGGGTGTCCCGATTAATGTCGATGACATAAGCCGGTTTCCATTCAGCCAGCCAATTGTGAACTGACGCACGCGTCCATTCGGTTTCGCCATATAATTTAGTGAGAAACTGACCCAAAAAGTTTCTGCCTCTTTTTAACTCCTGGTTCATGGCTGCCCTGGGAAACTCGTACATAAGCTTGGGAGCCATGGGATTGCCGTTATTCATAGCCAATATCAGGCTATTGCTATCAGCCGGCATCGTAGTTCCGGTTAGTTTATTGGTGGCATCAAAAAGTACACCCGGACCCAGGTAAGGGACGACTTTGTTTTCGTACAAGCCATTTAATATTTCAGAAAAGACAGTAGAAGGCATTGCAAACTCCATTATTAAGTATGTGTCTTTTCGTAAGCAATTATTAATCCAGTTTTCTTAGGTTTTAATAAACAGTTCAAATGTATGATTTACAACATGTTAATTAAACCTGTTTGCTAGGTTACAGTAATATGCAGTTTGTGTTTTGTCCTGTTTATGACAATCCTTATGTTGCTTAACTTACTTACGAGCACAAAACCTTCAAGACCACATGTAAATATCTCTCTTCGTAGAATGTAAAGGTATCACCCAACTTGCCATCTCGGCAGGGATTGACGAGATCCGGGAGCCATCATGGATAGCAATGCCAAATTTCGCAGACAGTTTTTTAGTCGGATGAAAGCATTTGTTGAGTAGTTTTTCGTCGAGTATTCTCACATCCCTGTGTTCTCGGCAACTGCTCCTGTTTTGCCCTACCTCCTGCATGAGCCACCGGGATGTGGTGAATGCAGATATTGCAGGAGTAATATATCTGTCCATGCAGTCGTGGATTCCGGCGACCTCCATGGATGGAGGAAGTGCGGAAGAGGATATGGAATTCTCGTTGCCAATCCCTGCCGGAATGACGGCGATATGACTTGCGCAGATTCCTATGGATATGAGGACAATATTGAATAACCATACTGTCAGTAAGCCTACAGCGACATAACAAAATGTTTGAAAGATAACGAAACTTATTTTTTATTATTAAAATAATTTATATATAAATCAACTATATATAAATATATCAACGCTTGGCACAGCGTTTGCTTAGTCCATAATGTCATTAACAACAACGTCCTATAAGAGGAGAAGATCATGGCAAGATTACGTCAATGTGCAATATACGGTAAAGGTGGAATTGGTAAGTCTACTACAACTCAAAACCTGGTTGCTGCGTTAGCAGAACTGGGTAACAGTGTAATGATTGTCGGTTGCGATCCAAAAGCAGACTCTACCCGTTTAATCCTTCATGCAAAAGCCCAAACTACTATTATGAGTTTGGCTGCTGAAGCAGGTAGTGTTGAAGATTTAGAACTTGAAGATGTATTGAAAGCCGGTTACAGAGGCATTAAATGTGTTGAATCTGG
>PMDM01000451.1:0-529 GCA_003155565.1 Methylococcaceae bacterium
CCATTCAGCAAAGAGCTTTCCAGCAGTGAACCAACCTGTGGACGACCTACTTTAACCCAGGCCAAAATCTTGTTTGGTGAATCGTCTCTTGAGGTGCAATCGTATGCCATCATGCCGATGATGTTTACTGAGTTAGAAGGTTTTCTGGTGGTCGGTAGCCGGGAAGATGGCCGGTTTCATTACAGCATGGGCAGCCTGTTTTTGACCCAAATGAGCGAAATTGTGGGAACTCGGCTGATTGCGCTGCTACAAGGACAATAATGTCACCTACTGCCGAGGAAATGCTGCTTGGTTTTTTAAATCAACTTAAATTTGAGAAACGTGCGTCTGTACACACCGTAAAAAACTATCAGCGTGATATCGAACGCTTATCAAATTATTGCAAGGAAAAGCTCATCCTCAACTGGACTGACTTGAAGCAGGCTGATATTCGCGCCCACATCGCCGCCAGACACCGTAAAGGCATGGGCAGTAAAAGTCTGCAACGTGAGCTATCTGCTATCCGCAGCTTCTACACCTTCCTGTTGAA
>PMDM01000451.1:622-4456 GCA_003155565.1 Methylococcaceae bacterium
ACGGCGATTAACAATTGGTTGCAGGAACGCGTAAAAATGAGTGCCAGTGCTGACACGGCACTGTTTGTGACGACTAAAGGTCGGCGGCTAGGCCAAAGAAGCATTGAGCTAAGGCTCTCGCAATGGTGCAAAAAAAAAGGGATACAGGAACACATCCATCCCCATATGCTTAGGCATTCATTCGCCAGTCATTTGCTGGAATCCAGCCAGGATTTAAGGGCCGTCCAGGAGTTGCTGGGACACAGCAATATCAGCACCACACAAATCTATACCCATCTGGATTTCCAACATCTCGCGGAAATCTACGATAAGGCGCATCCACGTGCCAAAAAAAAATCTCAGTAAGTCCTCTGGATAGGCAAAATACTCAAAAACCTGTTACCATGTTGCTAATATATTCAAGAACAATTCAATCCTTTCTCAACACAAACCACAGCTCACAGGAAACCTGAAATGGCAGCTAGCGATTCACTCCACGATGAAAAATCTAGGGGCATACTCTGGGGTTTTGGTGTTGTAGTGCTTATATCCTCGCTGATATTATTTTTTCTCGGCGCATGGTGGGGTACTGAACCCAAGCAGTTCAGCATCCAGGATGAAGCGATGGAGCGGGCTAAACTCACTAAAACCACTGACATCCCCCTAGGCTATACCTACACCAATACCCTGGCACATATCGGCGAGGTTCTACTGCATAAAGATGGCGGTTACATTACCAACGATGTGGCGCCTCCTGGGGTATTCCTCGATAACATATCCGCCTTTGAGTACGGTGCCTTGATTATGTTGCGCGACGCTACGACGGCGTTGCGGAATCACTTTTCCAGGGACCAGTCACAGTCTGATGAAGACCCCGATTTAAAAGAAGCGGAGCCGCATTTTTACTATGAAAATGATTCATGGGCTTTGCCGTCCACTGAGGCGGAATATCAGAAAGGGATTGACGCGCTTCATAAGTATATGACCCGACTGCAAAATTATGGCGGAAAGGTCAAACGCGCACAATTTTATTCCCGCGCTGACAATCTTTGGCAATACACTGAGGTCGTTATCAAACGCTTGGGTAATCTTTCAACACGCTTAAGCGCCAGTACATCGGGTGCAACACTTATCCCTGGTCTTGAGGTGATTGAACCTAATGTTGCTGTTCGAAATGCCAAGGTTGCACCTATGGGTGAGACGCCCTGGCTATTGATTGACGATGTATTCTACGAGGCCCGTGGCTCTAGTTGGGCGTTGTTGCACATACTAAAAGCGATAAAATACGATTTTCACGATATCCTGTTGGATAAACGGGCGATGAATACCGTCGATATTATGATTAAAGCCTTGGAAAATGCGTTGTCGCCGATATTGAGTCCCATGGTTTTGAGTGGCAGTGGTTACGGGATAACTGCCAATTATTCGTTGACAATGGCAACTTATATAGCCCGCGCTAACGCGGCCGCGCTGGATTTACGTGACATCATGAATAGAGGGTAATGACTTATGGATGAACAAATAAACGAAAACTTGAAAAAAATCAGTACTTGGAAACGCATATTCTTCATGCTGATCTTTGCCGCCATCGGCGGGTTGGTCAGGATGTTAATTTGGGCAGTGATCTTGTTGCAGATTGCCTCCGTACTCTTTACAGGCAGTCCGAATGAAAATGTGCTGAAATTCGGACGTAATTTGTCCTTGTACACCTATCACATCATTACTTTTCTGACATTCAATACTGACACTTTGCCTTACCCATTCGCAGAATGGGAAGCAACCGAAGAATTGAAACTGCCAGAGCCCAAGAAACGCCAGAAAAAATAAACCTTTATGTCCACTGTCCGCAAAATCATCCATATCGATATGAATGCTTTTTTTGCGGCGGTGGAACAGCGCGACTTCCCCGAATACCGTAATAAGCCGCTGATCGTAGGTGGCAACCCGTTCTCGCGTGGCGTAGTCGCTACTTGTAGTTACGAAGCGAGGATATACGGTATCCATTCAGCCATGTCAACCACTCGCGCTTATCGTTTGTGTCCGCAAGCCATTTTTGTAAAACCCCGGTTCGATGCGTACCGCGAAGCTTCTCAAGCTATTCGGCAAATATTTTTCGATTATACCGATCTGGTTGAGCCACTTTCATTGGATGAGGCGTATTTGGATGTCGCGGAGTCTGAAAGCAACAATGCTTCAGCAACGCTGATTGCCAAAGCGATTAAAGCAAGGATAAAGCAACAAACCCAACTGACCGCTTCGGCTGGCATCTCTTACAATAAATTCCTTGCCAAAATCGCTTCCGATTTGGATAAGCCGGACGGCTTGTATCTGATTACACCCAAGCAAGGTGCTGAATTTGTCGGGCAACTCCCTATCCATAAGTTTCATGGTGTCGGCAAAGCCACAGCACTTAAAATGAACGATTTAGGCATTCAAACGGGCAAAGATTTAAAGATGCTGTCTCTGGAAGATCTACGGCAACATTTTGGCAAGTCCGGTTTGTATTACTACAACATTGCCAGAGGGATAGATAACCGGCCTGTTGTCAATTACAGGAAAAGCCAGTCAATCGGTGTGGAAACGACTTATCAGCAGGACATAAGCAGTATCCAAGTTGTACTCGAACAGTTGCAACAACTCTTTGATAAGGCCTTGGGCAAGGTAATGGAAAAACAGCTATCAGCCCACACCGTAACCGTGAAAATCAAATATCACGATTTTGTGCAGATCACCCGTAGCCGTACTTTACTGCAAACGATTATTGCTGCGACCAACATTGCAGGCCTGTTCAATGTGTTACTCAAGAATACCGACGTGGGTCGTCGTGATGTGCGTTTGCTGGGGATTACCTTATCGTCCTTTGAAGATCGGACCGCATTATCACCTGTTGAACAGGTTGACTTATTTGAAAGCATCTAACCGTAGAGACGCAAAATTTTGCGTCTCTACGGCCTGCAATCAAACGGCCAATTTAATCAATTGCCACGCTGATTTTCTTTGGCTTAACGGCTTCCCGTTTAGGGATCACAATGTCCAGCACACCATTCCTGGATTTTGCACTGATCGCATTGTTATCCGCCGTATCCGGCAAACTAAAGCGGCGGTAAAATGAACCATAAGTACGTTCAACCCGCTTATAGTTGTCTTTTTCCGTTTTGGCTTCTGTGTTTTTTTCACCTTTAATCGTCAAAACGCCTTTTTCCATGCTGATGTCGATGTCTTCTGGATTCACGCCGGGAATATCGGCATGAATCACAAAGCNNAAAGGTTCGTAACGTGTAATAGCCATAAGACCTCCTCGGATGGGGCATCCAAAATTAGTTAAATACAGGTAACGACTGTCGTTGCAACAAATATTGGGATGGCTTTATTTTTTTCAAGAGGTGAAAATTATTTAAGTGGCGACAATATTTTTATTGTTCGGCCTCCATTATGTTTGCAAGCTTTCGACACGCTCAAGGCGAACTGAGGTATCTGACATCAGGTCGGTGTAGTGGGATGCCCTGTCCTGTTTGCATCCCTATCGAAAGCATTGATAGCTTCAGCCTTTTGTTGTTGGATCTCCAGGTGCTTTAACGACAGAACGTGCATTTTCTGTGATGACTTTTTGCGCTATTTCTTGAACTTGCTCTTGTAAAGCCCGGTCAGCGAGTTTATTTCCCAGGTCGTGCAAAATCAAACCCAAAGCGACTTGGTTAACTGGAAGATGACCCCAGTTCGGATCTTCCCATCCGTGTTTGAAGAGCCAAAGCAGGATGGGATTTGTTACAGATGCAAAGGGTATCTTGGTAATTAAATCAGTCATTTTTAACTTCCTTAAAATTAAGTGTAGGGCATCTGTAATCCATTGCTATT
>PMDM01000063.1 GCA_003155565.1 Methylococcaceae bacterium
GTATCAAATATAATTAACTTGTCTTTCATAAAAACTCCATTCTCGGCAATTGCTCCTGCATTGCTCTACCTCCTGCATCCTTGCAGTCGTAAATCTGGAAAAATTATGGGAAAAAATGTCGTTATCATCGGCACTCAATGGGGTGACGAAGGAAAAGGTAAACTGGTTGATCTGTTAACCGGACATGTGGAAGCAGTTGTGCGCTTTCAAGGGGGGCATAACGCAGGGCATACGCTGGTTATTCGCGGCGAGAAAACAGTATTACATCTTATTCCTTCGGGCATACTCAGGGATAATGTGCAGTGCATGATTGGTAATGGCGTAGTTTTATCGCCGAATGCCCTAATGGAAGAAATTGAGTTTTTGGAAAAGGCGGGAGTTTCCGTTAGAAACCGTTTATTAATCAGTGAGGCCTGTACCCTGATTTTACCCGTGCATGTGGCTATCGATCAGGCGCGGGAAAAAGCACGTGGCGGTAAAGCCATTGGCACAACCGGACGCGGCATTGGCCCTGCTTATGAAGACAAGGCAGGACGTAGAGGCTTGCGGGCCGGCGACTTGCTGAATACCGTGAGCTTTGCCGAAAAGCTCAAAGAGTTGGTTGATTATCATAATTTTATGCTCACTCACTATTATCATACTGATGCAGTCGACTACCAGCAGACTTTAGATGAGGCACTCCGTTTGGGTGAGCAAATCAAGCCCATGCTGACTGATGTCAGCGAAGAGCTCTATAAATATCAGGCGCAAGGAAAAAATCTTTTATTTGAAGGCGCACAAGGCGCTTTATTGGATATAGACCACGGTACATTTCCTTATGTCACCTCATCCAGCACCACAGCGGGCGGTGCGGCGACAGGCAGCGGAATCGGGCCGCTTGACCTGCATTATGTTTTAGGAATAACCAAAGCCTATTCGACACGCGTGGGCAATGGCCCATTCCCGTCTGAATTGCACGATGCCAACGGCGATCATCTTGGCACTAAAGGCCATGAAATTGGTGCAACCACAGGCCGTAAGCGGCGCACTGGCTGGTTTGATGCAGTGGCCATGCGTAAATCTGCAAAACTCAATAGCCTTAGCGGAATCTGCCTGACTAAACTGGACGTGCTGGACGGTCTTGAAAAAATTGGGATTTGCACTGGTTATAAACTGAACGGAGCAGTGACAGACACGGCTCCCCTGGGTGCGGAGCAATACCAGCAATGCCATGCCATTATAGAAGAACTGCCAGGCTGGAGCGGTACGACTGCCGGGGTCACTGACTTTAATGCCTTGCCTGAAAATGCCAAAACCTATATCAAGCGGATTGAAGAGTTGGTCGGCGTTAAGGTAACCATCCTCTCTACAGGTGCAGAAAGGGACGAGACTATCGTACTAGAGAATCCTTTTGCTTAAGGAATTTCTGAACCTGTTGATTCCATTCATGGTTCGATCATTCGGCAAGGCTCTCCTGAGTTTATCGAAGGGCTCACGACTCACCACGAACGGAATTAACAGGTTGCCGTTCGTCCTGAGCCCTTCGATAAACTCAGGAGAACCCTGTCGAAGGACTATGCAGAGTTTCCCCCTGAAATAAGTAATGCTTAGCCCCATCGTATCAAACCGCATCGTAGTCCTAGACACCGAAACCACGGGGCTGAGTCCCCAAGAGGGCCATAGGATCATAGAGATTGGCTGCGTCGAGTTGATTAATCGTCGTACAACCGGTAACCGCTTTCACGTCTATATTAATCCTGACCGCGTTATTGATAGGGGTGCGATTGAAGTGCATGGCATAACCAATCAATTCCTGGAAGATAAGCCCCGGTTTGGCGATATTCTCGAAGATTTTATTGCTTTTATTAAAGGCGCTGAACTTGTAATACACAACGCACCCTTTGACGTAGGCTTCATTAACCATGAGTTTGCGCGGTTAAATGACCAAGCCAGAACCTTGGCAGACTTCAGCACGGTGTTTGATACGTTGACCTTTGCCAGAAAAAAACATCCAGGGCAGCGTAACAGCCTCGATGCCTTGTGTAAACGTTACGCTATCGACAATAGCCACCGGGAATTGCACGGCGCGTTGCTGGATGCCGAAATCTTGGCAGATGTATTTTTATTGATGACGGGTGGCCAGTCCTCCTTGTTGGATGAAGGCGAAACGGCGGGACAAGAATCCAGAAATGTCCATAAACCCAGGCAGTTAGCCAACAATCGACCTGCGTTAGCCGTCGTTTATTGTAGCGAGCGAGAATTGATGGAACACCAGCAACGTTTGGACGCTATTGAAAAAGCCAGTGGTTTGTGTGTTTGGAAGCAATAATTTGTAGGATGGGCAGAGCGCAGCGAAACCCATCACACCCATGCCAAACAATCCAACATGCCAAGACGGAGCTTCCTTTCAACCGTCCAATCAATACGCATAAGATCCGTGCCCGCCGTTTTTGATGGGTTTCGCTGCGCTCTACCCATCCTTTCCCGGCTAATTTCGATTGTTTAAATCTCAACAAGCATAAGCCAATTACGCATCAACCGCTTTCGGTTTAGCCCGCCTGGAAGTCGAACTAATCCTTTTCTTGCTTTTGTCTATTTTTTTTGCGGTATCGTCGGGTTTGTACTTACTAGAACCTGTGTCTGTATCAGCGCCGCCAATCCGTGAAATATTAAGTGCTTGACCCACTACCCTGACTTTTTTTAATTCCTGAAACAGTTCTTTGGGCATACCGGCTGGTAATTCCACCGTACTGTAGTCGTCTTCAATCTTGATTCGGGCAATGTGGTCGCCGTCGATGCCGGTTTCGTTGGCGATTGCGCCGACGATATTGCCCGGTTTCACGCCGTGGGCGTGGCCGACTTCAATGCGGAAGGTTTCCATTTCAATATTTGCGGCACCAGTGCGTCGTGGTTTACGTTCTGATTGCGACCGTTCAAATCGTTCCGGCCTGTCTGTTCTTGGTGGCCTGCTATCTCTAGTGTCCCTACTGTCCCTGTCGTCTTTAGGCCGTTTGGGCAGGTTTTGCATCAACAAAGGCGTGTCGCCTTGCACCAGTTTTGCTAAAGCAGAGGCTATTTCCAGGGCGGTGACATTATGTTCTTGCTCATATTGTTCAATGAGCTGGCTGAAAAATCCCAACTCTTCTGCGGCTAATGTATCGGTAATATTTTGTTTAAAACGGGATATGCGCTTATTGTTAATCACCTCTGTTGATGGCAAGCCCATTTCTTCAACTTTTTGTTTGGTTGCTTTTTCGATATTGAATAACAGTTTCCGTTCCCTGGGTGCGATAAACAAAATGGCATCACCTGTCCGTCCGGCGCGGCCAGTCCTGCCGATACGATGGATGTAGGATTCGGTATCGTAAGGGATGTCATAGTTGACGACATGGGTGATCCGGTCTACATCGAGTCCACGGGCGGCGACATCGGTGGCAATCAAAATATCCAGTTTGCCGTTTTTGAGGTGGTTAATCGACCGTTCCCTTAGCGTTTGCGACATATCGCCGTTGATGGCGGCGGCAGAGTAACCACGGGCTTCCAGTTTTTCGGCCAATTCTACCGTCGCGGTTTTCGTCCTGACAAAAATGATCATGCCGTCAAACGTTTCGGCTTCCAGGATGCGGGTAAGTGCATCCAGTTTGTGGACACCGCTAACTAGCCAAAAGCGCTGACGGATATTTTCTGCTGAAGCCGAAGTGACCTTGATGGTGACTTCTTCAGGTTCGTGCAGATAAACCTGGGCAATTTTGCGGATAACAGCTGGCATGGTCGCAGAAAACAGGGCAATCTGTTTCTTTTCTGGCAACTGTTCCAATATCCATTCGACATCGTCGATAAAACCCATACGTAGCATTTCATCGGCTTCATCGAGAACCAGCACACTCAGGTTGCTTAAAATCAGTGTGCCACGGCGCATGTGATCCATGACCCGTCCCGGCGTGCCGACGACGACATGAGCGCCGCGCTTGAGCGACCGCAGTTGAGTGCTGTAATCTTGTCCACCATAAATAGGCAATACATGAAAACCTTTTAAATGCCCGGCATAACGCTGGAACGCTTCCGCCACCTGGATCGCCAATTCACGGGTAGGCGCGAGCACCAGCGCCTGAGGGTCTTTTTGTTTGAGGTCGATACGTGACAGTATAGGTAACGCAAAAGCTGCGGTTTTACCGGTTCCGGTCTGGGCTTGCCCCAACACGTCTTTGCCTTTCAGCATGTGTGGGATGACCCGCGCCTGAATGGGCGAAGGCGTTTCATAGCCGACATCATCCAGTACTTTGAGTACTGGTTCAATCAGGTCTAAATCATGGAAGGAGGGTATAGGAGAGACATCGTTAGACATTAATTTACCTGTTGGTAGAGGAGGGATGCGCTTTAGCGCGATAAGCTATGATACACAGTCGAATCATTCAAGTGGGCTACGGTCGATTAGCCAAGGCTTGGCGAATTCAAGTCCACTTACCAGATAACAGGGGGAAGGAGCAGAATTAATTGTCGGCACGAATAACCTAGCTCTAAAGCTATACGGGCATTATATAACAGTTTGGGTGATTTTTGCTAATTAAAACAACAAGGTCAATTAACGGAGTTAATGAGCAGACTCGATAAGGATTAAAGCAGCCTTGAATAATTGAAGTGAAAAAAACCTTTAATTCTGCGAACTTCGTTAAGACACATCTTACAGTGGTTCTCATATCCAAGTTGCCACACCGAAATTTATTTCACTTTGTTAAGTGTCAAAACTTCGCCATTAAAATGAACTCCCTCCCAGCCAAACCGCATAAAATTCCTGATGTTTTGGTGGCCAGTGCCGTTTGGATTAGGCAATACATCTTTGAGGTAATAATCGCCAAACAAGCTTAGGGTTTGTTGCTCGCCAAGTTGGTGGAGTTTGGCAAAGGCAAAAATTTTGCAGGAGCCTTCGTTAGTGCCTACCGGATTGATAAGGGCATCATCGTTTAAGCCATTGCTAAATTCGGTAGGTTGGTAGTGGTAGTAAGCGGCGATAATAGCCATGGTTTCGTCAAAACTGACGGCTTCGCCTTGGGTTATTTTTTGAAGGAATGTTGATAAGGTCATGGCTAAGACTTGATAGCTTACCAATGTTTTTGCTCATCAGGATAATGCATGGTTTATCCCTTTTTAAGAATGCGGCCTTTTTCGCGTTGCCAGTCGCGGTCTTTGGATGCGGCACGTTTGTCGTGTAGCTGTTTGCCTTTAGCTAGGCCGATCTCCAGTTTGGCACGGCCATTTTTCCAGTACATCGACAGCGGAATGATGGTATAGCCTTTGCGTTCGACGGAGCCGATTAGTTTATTGATCTCGTGTCGGTTGAGCAGTAGTTTTTTGTTGCGGATAGCATCGGGATTGACATGCGTTGATGCGGACAGTAGCGGCGAAATATGGGCGCGGGATAACCAAGCTTCGCCGCGTTTTAAAACCACATAGCTTTCTTTTAGTTGTATTTTGCCATCCCGCAGGCTTTTCACTTCCCAACCTTCCAGTACAATACCTGCCTCAAACCGTTCTTCAATATGGTATTCATGTGTTGCTTGACGGTTAACGGCAATGGTTGCGTTCTGCGGCTGTTTCTTTTTGGTGGGCTTTTTCTCGGCCATAGTGGTGAATAGCGAATTATTTCCGGGGTCAAAGGTTAAGCTTGCCATTTTACTCGATATGCTAATAATAATACCTTTTTAATAGGAAGTGTTTAGAAAGCAACAAGGCAATAATTCAATGCCGTTGAATCAAGCGATTTAGTCCCTTCTCCGTTGAGGGATACCTACAGGGATGTAGGCAGTAGGTGGAAAAATGCACTTGCAGTTTCCACATTCACCACGTTCGTGTGGTTTGGCAACGCAGGAGCAGTTGCCGAGAAGGTTAGGATGAGGGGGATTAAACCAATTAATTTTAATTTCCTCGCCTCGACCCTCTCCAGAAGGGGAGGGAGTTTTTTTAACTTAACAGGATTGGGCAATAATTTAGCTGTGTTACCGCATTTTAAACATATTCTTTAGAGGCTTACAGGACTAACACATGGTGGACGAAAAGAAATCACAACAGGGCGAATGGTCTTCGCGGTTTGCGTTTATCCTGGCGGCGACGGGTTCGGCGGTTGGTCTGGGCAATATCTGGAAGTTCCCCTATGTCACAGGAGAGAACGGCGGCGGCGCGTTCGTGCTGGTGTATTTGCTGTGTGTGCTGTTGATCGGCATTCCCTTGATGATGGCGGAAACCATGCTAGGGCGACGCAGCAAGGAAAATCCTATCCATACGATGGAAATTTTGACTAAAGAAGCAGGTGCAGATAAGAACTGGCATTACCTCGGCTGGTTAGGCGTAGCTGCGGGGTTTTTAATTCTGTCTTATTACAGCGTAATCGCGGGCTGGGCATCTGCTTATGTGATAAAGGCTTTTTTTGGCAGTTTTTCCGGTGCAAATCCCAGTGAAATCAAGGCGATTTTTGATGGCTTTGTCGCCAGTCCCATGCAATTAATTTTCTGGCATAGCTTATTCATGTTGGCAACCATGTTGATAGTGGTGAGAGGGATTGAGAAAGGGTTTGAGAAGTCGGTCAGATTTTTATTGCCGTGGCTGTTTGCCTTGATGATCTTGCTGGTCGGTTATGCGATGACCACCGATGGCTATTTTCAAGGGTTAAATTTCCTGTTCAGGCCGGATTTCAGTAAATTGACCGCCGATTCCGTGTTAGTTGCCATGGGACAGGCGTTTTTCAGTTTGAGTTTAGGCATGGGTTCGATCATGGTGTATGGCGCATATCTACCCAAAGATGTGTCCATTGCCAAATCATCCATGATTATTGCCGGAGCGGACACGATAGTCGCCTTGTTGGCAGGAGTTGCCATTTTCCCCATTGTGTTCAGCAATGGCTTGCACCCTAATTCCGGCCCCGGCTTGGTGTTTGAAACCTTGCCTATCGCTTTCGGTAATATGTTTGGGGGCTGGTTGGTTGGCGTTTTGTTTTTTATCGCCTTGGTGTTTGCCGCCTTATCTTCGTCCATTGCCCTGATTGAACCAGCGGTTGCCTGGTTAATCGAGAACAAAGGCTTTACCCGCGAAAAAGCCTGTTTGTGGACGGGTTTAGTGGCGTGGGTGCTGGGTTTTGCCACCGTCTTTTCGTTTAATGTCTGGGCTAACTTCAAATTATTTGAGCGCACACTGTTTGAATTGATCGATTATGTAACTGCCAATTTGATGTTACCTATCGGTGGCTTTTGCATTGCTATCTTTGCCGGATGGATCATGAAGCAGGAACACAGCAAACAGGAACTGGATTTTCCAGACAACCTAAGCTACCAGATCTGGAAGTTTCTGGTTTGTTATATCGCGCCTGCCGCCGTTTTTTTGGTGTTCTTGAACGTGGTCGGAGTGCTTTAAGGCATGACACTTGTCCAGAAAAGTGCGCTGGTCAAATATTCTGCTCGACAAATGTTTGATTTGGTTAATGACATAGAAGCCTATCCGAAGTTTTTGCCTTGGTGTTCTGGCAGTCGTATTATCAAACGGGAAGAGGATTACGTCGAAGCAGAGTTGATGATTTCCAAAGGTGGTTTCAAAAAATCGTTTTCCACCAGAAACCAGATAGATATGGGCGGAAGGATTACCGTGTACTTATTGGACGGCCCTTTTTCGCATTTGGAAGGTGTATGGAACTTTATGCCCTTGCGTGAAGATGCCAGCAAAATCTCCTTGGATTTGGAGTTTGAAATGTCCGGCGTACTGGCAAACCTCGCGTTTGGCGCGGTGTTCAATCAAATTTGCAATACCATGGTGGCTTCTTTTACCAGCCGCGCTAAAGAAGTGTATGGATGACGAGGTTAGCGGCGATGCGAAATTGATTGAGGTTGAAGTCGCTTATGCAAAACCGGAAGAGCAAGTTATCATCACGATCAAAGTGCCGCAAGGGACTACGCTAGAACACGCAGTGGACTTATCGGAGTTGCTGATGCGTTACCCCGAAATAGGCTATTCAGAACTCAAAGTGGGTATTTTGGGCGTTGCATGCAAACCGGATCAGACAGTGAAACAAGGCGATAGGGTTGAAATCTACCGGTATTTAATCCACGACCCCAAAGAAGCCAGACGGCAACGTGCGCTTAAGAAGTGAGCATTGCTGGTACATTCCGGTCAGAATAGTTGCCCAATGTCATTGGGCTAAGGTTGTTTTCGTCCTCTCCTGCTGAATCCCTACATCCTTGAAGGCATCCCTCAAGGGAGAAGGGGCTTAACGGCATTGAATGTCTACCTACAGCGGTGTTTTTATTTGC
Source organism: Methylococcaceae bacterium (assembly GCA_003155565.1). Lineage (GTDB taxonomy): Bacteria > Pseudomonadota > Gammaproteobacteria > Methylococcales > Methylomonadaceae > Methyloglobulus. The sequence goes on from PMDM01000063.1 coordinate 8,271, forward strand.
GATCCACTGTCAACTGGCTTTGAATCCGGATCTTTCCTAGGCGCATCATCAATATCATCAAAACCAAACAAGCCCGTTATTTTCTGCCACATGGTCCTTTCTATATCCCGTTTGGGTACATCGACCGTGGTTTCCTCGGAAGATTTGACGACGGGTGTAGAGCTAGGCTTAAAGTCGCCTTGAATGCCTGATACTTGATTAGCCTCATTAAACAATATAGAAACTCTTTTTTGCTGACGGTCTTCACCGCTGGGTTGGTTGGAATACAGGTAATTCCAGCGTTTTTGATGGAAGGTGTCGACCAGCATGGGGGATCCCAAGATGTACAATACCTGACGCTCGGTCATATTGGGGCGAAGCTGGTCTATCATCGTTTGGTTAACGATATTGCCTTGTTGGATGGGGATGCTATAAACGCCCGGCAAGTTGTTCAATATGGTTGAGCAGGAGGCGAGTAACGCGCCGCCCAGTAGTACAATACAAAAAAAAGCGCTTCTCATTGTCTAGCGGGAAAGAATCAAAAATTGGAATCATACAGGATGTTAAACGATAATCCTACAATACTGTCATGCGCCAACGGGCAAAAAAAGGCTACAATGTACCAAGGTTTTGAAAAACCGATCTTTGCTATCGCTTTTTGCGATTGCTCAACTGGAGATAACTGTGGAAACTCATGATCTACGGAACGCTGGCCTGAAAGTGACTTTGCCCAGGGTTAAGATCCTGCAAATACTGGAAAATCAGGCGACCGACCGTCATCTGACAGCAGAACAAGTTTACAAGATTTTGCTAAGTGAGGACGAAGAAATAGGACTGGCGACCGTCTACCGTGTATTGACCCAGTTTGAAGCGGCGGGTCTGGTTACCCGGCATCATTTTGAAGGCGGCAATTCCGTATTCGAGTTGTCCGACGGCGACCATCACGACCATATCCTGTGCATCAAATGCGGAAAAGTCGATGAATTTACGGATGACGTGATCGAAGCCCGCCAAAAAGACATTGCCCAACGCTTAGGTTATGAACTGACCGCGCACGGCCTGTACTTATACGGCTATTGCCCCAAATGCAGGAAATCCTGACCTTTCATTTAACTGACATACTTCATGTTTAAACCCCTAATTTTTTACATTGGCCTGCGCTATACGCGGGCAAAACGCCGTACCCAATTTATTTCCTTTATAACCTTAACCTCTGTCATGGGCATAGCCCTGGGCGTTACCGCGTTGATTACAGTGCTGTCGGTGATGAACGGTTTTGAAGCGGAATTGCGGGAACGTATTCTTGGCATGACTTCCCATGCGACCTTGACGGGCAAATACGGGCAGTTAGAAAACTGGCCTGAGGCGGAAAACCGCATCAAAAACCAACCGCACGTTCAGGGTTCGGCACCGTTTATTACCGGCCAAGTGATGATTAATGCTGACCGCAGGGTGAGTGGCACGATGCTGAATGGCGTTATGCCCGAAAACGAACCCAAGGTTTCGGAGGTTGGCAACCGCATGGAACAGGGCAAGCTGACGGATTTGGTGCCGGGTGAATACGGCATTATTTTGGGTGCGGAATTGGCTAAATACCTGGGTGCTTTCATGGGTGATAAGATCACGATCATCAGTCCGCAGGTCAATTCAACGCCAGCGGGGATTGTGCCAAGGATGCGTAGGTTTACCGTTGTGGGCATTTTTAAAGTCGGCATGTATGAGTATGACCGGAATATGGCATTGATACATATCGACGATGCCGCCAAACTGTTCCGGCTGGAAACTGCGGTTTCCGGCTTGCGGATAAAACTGGATGATGTGTTCAACGCCCCCAAAATAACCCAAACGCTTAGTTCGGAGTTATCTGACGAGTATCTGGTCAGTGACTGGACTATGGCGCACGAGAATTTTTTCAAGGCAATCAAGACAGAAAAGATGGTGATGTTCATCATATTGTTGCTGATTGTGGCGGTCGCAGCCTTCAACATTGTTTCCACGCTGGTGATGGTAGTGACCGATAAGCGCGGCGACATTGCCATCCTTAAAACACAGGGGCTGACATCAGGCTCTGTGATGGGCATTTTTATGGTGTTAGGCACTATTATTGGTGTCGTTGGGACGCTTTTAGGCACGGTGGGAGGGATTTTGCTGGCGCTTAATGCCGGACATATCGTTAGCGATTTGGAGAAAATATTTAAAGTCCATTTTTTACCCGCAGATGTTTATTACATCAGTGATTTGCCATCTAAGCTCTTATGGTCGGATGTCACTACAATAGCTGGGATGGCATTCGTATTATCGTTGCTTGCAACCATTTACCCTGCTTGGCAAGCGTCAAAAATCAACCCTGCGGAAGTGCTGCGTTATGAATAATACCAGTATTTTACATTGCGAAAATTTAACCATGCGCTATGCCCAAGGCGGCCTGGATGTCGAGGTGTTGAAAGGCGTTAATTTCAATATCAACAAAGGTGAATGTGTTGCCATCATGGGTGCATCAGGGTCGGGCAAAAGTACCTTATTGCATTTGTTGGGTGGTTTAGAAAAGTCCACTGGCGGTAAAGTGGTGCTGGATGGGACTGACCTGAATGATGTCAGCGGTGCAAAACTGGCGAGTTTAAGAAACCGCTCCTTAGGTTTCATCTACCAATTCCACCATCTCTTAGGTGAATTTACCGTGCTGGAAAATGTTGCCATGCCTTTGTTGATCGGTGGATTGTCGGTTGCGGAGGCGCGGCATGATGCCACGCGCTTATTGCAAAGGGTAGGATTAGGCCATCGTGTTGAGCATAAAACCGGCGAAATATCCGGTGGCGAACGACAACGGGCGGCAGTCGCCAGGGCGTTAATCAATAAGCCGGGCGTGGTGTTAGCCGATGAGCCGACAGGCAATCTTGACAGCAAGACCTCGGTGGAGGTGATGGGAGTTTTCCAGGAACTGAACGACACCGGGATCACCATCATCATGGTGACCC
>PMDM01000441.1 GCA_003155565.1 Methylococcaceae bacterium
TCCGCCAAACTGGATTACGAAGGCGAATTGGCGTTTGTGATCGGCAAACGCTGCCGACATGTGCCGGTTGAAGAAGCCCACAAGGTAATCGCCGGATTCACGATTGCCAATGATGTTTCAGTGCGGGACTGGCAGTTCCGTTCGCCAACCTTCACCGTCGGTAAATCCTTCGATACCTGCGGCCCGCTGGGGCCTTGGCTGGTTACCCGTGATGAAATCAGCGATCCGCATAATCTTAACATCAAAACCTGGGTGGACGGGGAGTTAAGGCAGAATTCAAATACCCGTCACATGCTGTTTAACTGCTACGAAATGATCGCCTATTTGTCGCAAGCAATGACACTGGAACCGGGCGATGTCATCAGCACCGGCACACCTAGTGGGGTTGGCGTGAAGATGGAGCCTCGTGGTTATCTGAGACCAGGGCAGACGGTGAGTGTTGAAATTGAAGGGATTGGGAAATTAAGCAATCCTGTGATTGACGAACTCTAGAAATATCTTAAGGGCTCTTGATCCATGTCTTTCGACAAGGCTCTCCTGAGTTCATCGAAATGCTCAGGACGAATGGTTTTTGTCAATGCCCTTCATAGTTCGACAAGCTCACTACGAACGGCATTGACAAGTTCAGAAACTTCGTTAAGCCTTGGCAACATTCTTTTCTAATGCAGATTCTAGGAGAGGTTTATTTGTCTGCCTTCTTGGCACATGGAATATCACCGTCACCATCAAGCCGCCAAATTGTGATACGCCCAGGGTCAGTTCAGCGCAATACATGGCCGTAATTCTTTCCACGATTGAAAAACCGAGTCCGCTGCCTTGGGCAGTCTGGGCCGTTTCCACGCAGCGGTGAAACCGTTTAAGGGAATTTTCGTATTGATCCGACGGAATCCCAGGGCCCGAATCTTCTACCTTGAATTGTAATTGCTTTTCGCTTCCTTTCAGGTAAATCATGATATTGCCATCGGCGGGAGTGTATTTGATGGCATTATCGATAATATTTCTGACTAAAATCGTAATTAGCTGCGTATTGGCAAAAATAGGTGTGGCATTTTCTTCAACAAACTCCATCTGAATACGTTTTTTGTGTGCCGCTGGTTCAAGTTCGGTAATCACTTGAATAATTTCCCGGTTCAACAAGGTAATTTCTTTGGCAAGATATTCTTTGCCGGACTCGATACGCGAAAAAGTCAGTAATTGCTGCACCATATTCGTCATTCTGTGGACAGCTTGCGAAATTCGCAATAGTGCCTGTTTGCGTACTGCATCATCGGTTGTACGCAACGCCACTTGCGCCTGGGTCAGCAGCCCGGCCAAAGGTGTCCGTAGCTCATGTGAAGCATCCGCAGTAAACCGGCGTTCGTGTTCAAAAGCCTGTTCAAGCTGTGCGAACAAATTATTGATCTCATTAACAACAGGTATCACTTCCTGGGGCAATTTTTTGGTATATAAGGGCTTGAGGAAACCGGCTTCGCGTTTAGATAACGCCCTTTCCAAGCGATTAAGCGGTTTTAAGGTATAGCCGACGATAAACCAGATAACGACACCCAATAATGGCAAGCCGACCAGAAACTGGGTGACTAACTGCCTGGAAATATCATCGGTTAATTGGGCGCGTATTTCCTCTTTTTGGCCGACATGAATGACGTAATCACCGGTAGCATTAGTAATGCTAAAAACGTGCCACAAATGTTCGTCGATTGTTGTTTCGCTGAAACCGCGAATGGATGAAGAAAAAGCAAATTTAGGTGCACTTTCTGAACGAAGCAGCAAGCCGTTGTCTTTAGACCATAACTGAAAGGCAATTTTTCTTTCGTACTTATGGCCAAAAGCATCCGTTTGCAGCATTTCGTCAAAAACATCCCATAAGGGATCATTATTTTTGGCTTCGTTAATCCCAAAAACCGGAAAATTTTGGGCAGCCTTTGAATGCAATAACAAGCCGTCATTTTCCGATTTAAGCTGGAAGGCAATTTTCCGGTCATAATTTTGACTTGATGCGTCGGTTTGAACCAGTTTTAAGCGTTCTTCCAACGCGCTGTCTTGGGGCAAGCCATCCAAAAAGGCCAGCAACACCTTACCCGATTGGGCAAGTTCGGCATCAAACAGTGAGGCAACTTCATCGCGGGTTACACGGTAATTTATGTACGCTGTAAAACCCCATATCAGCATGGAGGCTGATAATAAGGTCACTAACAACAGTTTTCTTAGCGAATAGTTCATTCTTCATCTTCTGAATCAGAACCTGCATCGCTTTCTGAATCAATAATATAGCCTACACCCCTAACCGTACGGATAATGCTAGGGTCGAGTTTTTTTCTGAGATAGTGGATATGTACTTCCACCGTGTTACTTTCTATATCGGAACTCCATGAGTACAGGCTTTCTTCAAGCCTTGCACGAGATACCACGCGACCAATATTGCCCATAAGAAAGCTGAGGATCTCAAATTCTTTTTGGGATAGCTCCACCTTTTCGTCATTGTAGGTGACCTGATGCGAAGCCGGATCAAGGACGATACCTTTGTACTCGACGGTTGGCGAACTTCTGCCCTCGTTTCGTCGTGCCAACGCCCTTAGTCTGGCGCAGACCTCATCCAGCTCGAACGGCTTGATGACGAAATCATCTGCACCGCTGTCCAGGCCTTCTACCCGGTCAGGTACGGTATCCTTGGCGGTCAAAACCAACACGGGCGTTTCGTCCTTACGCGCCCTTAATGCCCGCAAGATCGACAAGCCATCCATATCCGGCAAATTAAGGTCTAGGACGACCAGCTCGTAGCAATTCATTTTCAGTGCTTCGTCTGCCAGCTTGTCATTAGTTAGCCAGTCCACGGCATAACCTTCCATTTTTAAGCCAGCGGCCAGGCCGTCGCCTAAAATTTCATCATCTTCTACCAGTAAAAGTCGCATTATGACCCCATAAAATAATTACTATTAACTGCGACAACGTAAACAAAAAAAGTTAACCCTACCTTAAGCTTAACTTTAAAACTGTTGCCGCATTATATTTTGTTTCCGGGAACTTTCGATTGCTGGCTGTTAAGCTCCAAACATTTTTGTTTGTCCTTTTTTGATGTCAAGGTATTGCAGAATCTTTCTAGATCCGAATTGGCTGGTTTTGGTAATGCGGCAATTGACTTATCTGGCGTGGTCTGAGGCGCCATAAATCGCCCAGCTAAGACTCCATTACTGGTATTACAGTCATCGATAACGTCAATTATTTGACCCAACGTGCCCAGGTCGCTTTCCGCAGCAATACCTGTGGCAATTACATTTGGATTAGTACCGCCTTCGCTTGCTGGCAAGATATTAAACGATATTCGTTGTTTGCCGCTTAGGTGCCTGATGTCTACTAATTTAAAGTTGGAAACTCCGCTAGAAGTTGGTTCAAAAATTAAAAGGTAATCCACTTCAAGGCCTATCTGAGCAAGATTGGTCCCAATTAAGACCGGATGTTTTTGTCCTGGCTCCTTACATTGACTTTTACCAGCATCAAGGTCGTTTGAATCGAAGTACCCAATTGTAATTGAACTACGGTTGAATAAAGCTTCTTTTTGAATTTTCAACTCGGTCAAAAAAACCCCACGTAAATTTGAGTTCCGACCATAGTCGACTTTGTCAGCTAGTTTTTGACTACAATTTGGCATAATGGCAATTCGACATTGCCGATCTGCTCTCGCATAGTTGATAAAAAACGTCTGAAAAATCGTCAGTAAAATCAGAATCTTTAATGGCTGTTTCATTTTTGTTTCCTTTATTACGATACCATCCCTATGCAAAACTGAGTCCGTGGGTCAAAAAGATACAATGGGCTTTTCGGCGGATTGTTTTGAAAAGTTTAAATTATTTTAAGTCAAAATAGTGTTAATATTTATATATGTGATTACCGAAACCAATGAATGCTTTTATGGATTTGTTCTATTTGAGTTGAGACACTAAATTGTNNATCAAAAAATGCCCTTATTGTGATTTTAATTCACATGCCGTCAAAGTGGATATGCCGGAGTCATCTTATATTGACGCCTTGCTGAATGATTTGACTTCTGACCTGGAACGCTACGCAATATCCCGACCCATCCATAGCATCTTTATCGGCGGCGGTACACCTAGCCTGTTTTCTCCTGAAGCCATAGATCGCTTGATCGTAGGAATCAGGCAGCGCGTTACGTTTGAAGCTTACCTGGAAATTACCCTCGAAGCCAACCCTGGTACGTTTGAGAGTACAAAGTTTGTAGAGTTCAACGCGTTGGGCATTAATCGCTTATCAATCGGTGTTCAAAGCTTTAATGACAATTTGCTAACAAGATTAGGTCGAGTCCATTCAGGGCAAGAAGCCATTAAAGCGGCTGAAATAGCGCATTATGCGGGATTTACCAATTTTAACCTGGACTTGATGTTCGGCTTACCCGGTGCTAATCCAGGCGATAGCGAACACGATATAACAACAGCAATTCAACTAAGACCCACACATGTATCTTTTTACCAACTAACCCTGGAATCCAATACCTTGTTCCACAAATTTCCGCCCAAACTACCCGATGATGAGTTTATCTTTAGCACACAAAAAAACTGTCAAGGCTTATTGGACGATAACGGTTACGTGCAATATGAAGTCTCAGCATACGCGCAGTCAGGAAAGCAGTGCCGCCATAACGTCAATTACTGG
>PMDM01000043.1 GCA_003155565.1 Methylococcaceae bacterium
ATCCGTTTGGAGTCCGTTAGTAAGCAGTATGCAAGTGAATGGGAGGTGTAGACCCTGATGACACTACACTTCCCTAGAACCTGCAATGTCATAGGCAGTGAATTTGCGCTCTAGCATGCCACAATTGCGGGCAACGCTGCGCCAAGGATCGATGTGTGGTGCCTGTAGGTGTCGTGCAAGGCTTTCGTGATTAGGCCAAAGCTCCGAAAATCGAATTAGACCCGGATTGAACGGATCCACAGCTATATCATAAGCAATGCAGTTATCACTCTTATAGGTTGTTTCGACAAGTCTACGTAAGTGTGGTAGAACTTCGTGCATTTGCTCAGGAGGGAATCTAAGTATTCCGAAAACCGCAACCGTTACTTGTCTTTGATCTTTTTTTTGCATCAAATTATGAGTCCGTTTTATTTTGCGCCTAATTGCTGCTGTATCCATGCAGGCACTTGCGCCAACGCTTCCGCCAAGCCGGATGAGTCGTTACCGCCAGCCATTGCCATGTCGGGGCGGCCGCCACCTTTGCCGCCGACTTTGGTGGCCACGACATTCACCAAGTCGCCCGCTTTGATCTTGGCGATCTGGTCTTTGGAAACGCCCGCAACCAAGCTGACCTTATCGCCTTCGACTGCCGCCAACACAATGGCGCAACTGCCCAGCTTGTTTTTAAGCTGGTCGGCGAGGTCGCGCAGGGACTTGGGATCAACCTGGTCTAATTTGACTGCCAACACCTTGATGCCCGCAACATCAACGGCTTGGCTACTTAATTCACTACCCGCAGAACTGGCTAGTTGCGCTTGCAGCTTTTCCAGTTGTTTTTCCAGGCTTCTGGTTTTGTCCAGTAGTTGCTCCACTTTTTCAGCGGCTTTTTCCGGTGCGCTTTTCAGCAATCCGGCAATGATAGTAAGTGCTTTTTCGCGGCTAGCTAACCATTCCATAGCGCCACTGCCGGTGACAGCTTCAATACGTCTAACTCCCGCAGCAACGCCTGTTTCGCTGATGATTTTAAAGCAACCGATGTCGCCAGCTCGTTCAACGTGCGTACCGCCGCAGAGTTCAGTTGAAAATTCACCGATTTTTAACACCCTGACTTCATCGCCGTATTTCTCGCCAAACAGTGCCATTGCTCCAGCTTTTACGGCATCTTCTTTCGCCATGACGATTGCGGAAACCGGATTATTCAGCCGAATTTGTTCATTGATCATGCGCTCAAGCACACAGATTTGATCGTCGGTAATGGGTTCAAAATGGGAAAAATCAAAGCGTAGACGTTCGGTATTCACCAGCGAACCTTTTTGTGCAACATGGTCACCTAAGATGTGTCTTAGTGCGGCATGTAGCAAATGCGTCGCCGAATGGTTTAGTTCGGTTGCTTTTCGGGCTGCCGCATTGACTTGAGCGATGCAAGGTTGGCCTTTGGCAAAGCTACCTGAAACTAATTTGCCCTTATGTAAAAACAGGTTGCCGCCTTGTTTTTGGGTATCGCTCACCTCAAAGATTGCGCTATCCGCAACAATCCGTCCGCGATCGCCAATTTGCCCACCGGATTCGGCATAAAACGGGGTTTTATCCAGTACGACTAAACCCTCTTGCCCAGCACTAAGGCTGCCAACTTCCTTGCCATGTTGGTAAAGGGCAACAATATGGACTTGGTCGTCCAAATGCCCGTAACCAGTAAACTCGGTACTCCCTTCCAGCTTGATTTCCTGGCTGTAATCTGCGCCAAAATTGTTGGCGGATCGCGCTCGTTCTCGCTGTGCTTGCATCTCGGCTTCATACTCTTTGACATTAACCCCTATGCCTTTGCCGCGACAAACATCTTGTGTTAAATCAAGAGGTAAGCCGTAGGTATCATACAGCTTGAATGCCAGTTTTCCATTAAGTATTAATTGAGGCACTGGATAAATTTCTAACTCTCTTAAACTATCTCGCAAAGAGTTAGGAGGCAAACCAACAGAGGTGTTTTGAAGTAGAAAAATCTCACTGTTAAGTATTTTCATTCCATTCCGCAACGTTTCTGAAAAACGATTTTCTTCAGTTAATAATACTTCTGAAATGCGTTTTTTCTCTTTTTGAAGTTCTGGATATGCTTGTCCCATTTCATTACAAAGAGGCTCAACTAGTTTATAGAAAAACACTTCATGAATGCCCAATTCATACCCATGCCGAATGGCACGGCGGATAATGCGGCGCAAGACATATCCCCTGCCTTCGTTAGACGGCATCACGCCATCGGCAACCAGAAACGCGCAGGAACGGATATGGTCGGCAATGACCCGTAACGAGCTTTGATCGAGATTTGGCGTTCCCGCCAATTCAGCAGCGGCTTTTAACAGTTTTTGGAATAAATCGATTTCATAATTGCTATGAACACCTTGCAAAACGGCTGCAATCCGTTCCAGCCCCATGCCCGTATCGACAGAGGGCTTTGGCAATGGCGTTAACACACCGTCAGCGGAGCGGTCGTACTGCATGAACACCAGATTCCAGATTTCGATATATCTATCTCCGTCTTCATCGGGCGTTCCGGGCGGGCCACCGGGAATGTGCTCGCCATGATCGTAGAAAATTTCTGTACAAGGTCCACAAGGGCCAGTGTCACCCATCGACCAAAAGTTATCCTTGGCTCCGATTTTTGAAAGCCGCGTGGGATCAACCCCAATATCGTCCAACCAGATAAGTTCCGCTTCCGCGTCTTCTTCAAAAACCGTCACCCACAGTTTTTCAGCAGGAATACCCAATTCTTTAGTCAAAAAATCCCAAGCGAAATGGATAGCATCTTCTTTGAAATAATCACCGAAGCTGAAATTGCCCAGCATTTCAAA
>PMDM01000031.1 GCA_003155565.1 Methylococcaceae bacterium
AATTAATCTGAGGAGAATACTATGCAGTTAACACAGTTGAAACGTTTATTTATCCTATGTCTGTTGCAGGCTTTCAGTTTGAATTCGCAAGCGGCGACGGTGTTAGTGGCGGTAGCATCCAATTTTACCAAACCCATGACCGAAATTGCCGAAGCGTTTGAAAAAGCTACCGGTCACAGTGCTAATTTAGCGTTTGGTTCCTCGGGCAAGTTTGTCTCGCAACTCGAAAACGGTGGGCCGTTCGAAGTGTTTCTGTCGGCGGATACCAGTCATCCGGCGGAACTGGAAAAATCCGGTTTTGCGGTTTCCGGTAGTCAATTTACCTATGCGGTAGGCAAGTTGGTGCTTTGGTCGGCGACACCGGGATTAGTTGATGACCAAGGGCAAGTCCTCAGCAAAGGTGGTTTTAAGCATCTAGCACTAGCTGATCCCAAATTAGCGCCGTACGGGGCAGCAGCTATGGAGGTCATGAAAAACCTGAACGTGCTGGATAAATTGCAACCGTTGTTCGTTCTAGGCGAAAATATTGCCCAGACCTATCAGTTCATCAGTACCGGTAATGCCGAACTTGGCTTTATCGCGTTATCGCAGGTCATCGGTAAAGACGGTAAAATTACGGAAGGTTCCGGTTGGATTGTACCCAGTAATTTGCACAGTCCCATCTTCCAGGATGCGATACTGCTGAAAAAGGGTGCCGAAAATCCGGCAGCGCCTGCCTTGCTGAAATTTTTAAAATCTCCGGAAGCGCAAGCGATTATCCGCAAATACGGTTATGACTTAGCCGATCAGCCATGAAGCTATGTTAAGCACTGCCGACATAGCGACGTTGTGGTTGACCTTCAAGGTTGCCAGCATTGCCACCATGCTGATGTTGTGTCTCGGTACGCCGCTAGCTTGGTGGCTTGCCCGTACCACATCGCGCTGGAAAGGCATTTGCAATACCTTAGTCGCCTGCCCTTGGTATTGCCGCCAACCGTATTGGGCTTTTATCTGCTGGTGCTGATGGGGCCGAACGGTGCACTGGGTCGATTAACGGCTGAATTGGGATTAGGAACCCTGCCATTTACTTTTGCCGGTTTAGTGGTTGCGTCTGTGCTGTATTCCCTGCCATTTGTCGTGCAACCGTTGCAAGCGACTTTCACCAGCATTGGGGAACAGCCTTTAGAAGCGGCGGCAACTTTACGGGCAAGCCCTCTGGATATTTTTTTCAGCGTGGTGGTACCAATGGCGAAACCCGGTTTCCTGACCGCATTTATTCTAGGCTTCACCCATACTGTCGGTGAATTCGGCGTGGTGCTGATGGTGGGTGGCAATATTCCTGATAAGACCCGTGTTGTTTCGATGCAAATCTACAACCATGTCGAAGCATTGGAATACGGCGAAGCCCATCAGTTGGCGGGAATTTTACTGTTGTTCTCATTTACTGTATTGTTGCTGCTATACACTGTTCTCAAGACCTATCCCATTGTCCACCAGGCGTTCAAATAACACTTCATTACCTATCAGCCCATCTTTTCAAGTTCAGTTTGAGCTTGATTATGGGGCATTTCAACTGGCTGTCGATTTAAGCTTACCGGGTACCGGTGTCACTGTATTGTTCGGTCATTCCGGCTCCGGTAAAACGACTCTGCTGCGTTGCATCGCCGGGCTATACCGTGCGCCGAAGGGTTATTTGGAAATCAACGGGAATGTTTGGCAAGACAGCGAAAAAGGCTTGTTCGTGCCCACGTATAAACGAGCGCTGGGTTATGTTTTCCAGGAAGCCAACTTATTTCCACATTTGACGGTAACAGGCAACTTGCAGTACGGCTTGAAACGAATCGATAAACCGTCAAACTCATCCGTTGAACAAATCTTAGAATTGTTGGGTATCGGTCATTTACTTGATCGTTTGCCGCATAACCTATCCGGTGGTGAACGTCAACGGGTCGCCATCGCCCGTGCGCTGGCATTGAATCCTGAGGTTTTACTTATGGACGAACCATTGGCGTCTTTGGATTTTAAACGCAAGCAAGAAATTCTTCCATTTCTTGGCCGTTTACATCGAGATCTGAATATTCCGGTATTGTATGTTACCCATTCTCAGCAGGAAGTCGCACAACTGGCTGATTATTTGGTGATCCTGGCGGATGGCCGTGTCCTGTCCTCAGGTTCGTTATCGGATACGCTGAGCCGACTTGACGTTCCTTTGGCACAAGAGAAAGAAGCTGCGACAGTTTGGGACGTGACTGTTGCCGAGCATGAAGTTGATTATCATCTGACCAGTGTGGCTTTTGCGGGTGGCACATTGAGTTTGCCGACAATTAATGCCGAGATTGGCACATCCTTACGGGTACTGATCTATGCCCGTGATGTCAGCATCGTCCTTGAGAAACCAATTACAACCAGCATTCTTAATGTGCTCACCGCAACCATTACCGGCATTGTCGACGATCAGTGTGGCCGGAGCGTGGTGCAGTTGAAAGTTGACAAACAACTTTTGCTGGCGCACATCACCAGCAAATCAGCCCAGTTGTTGGAGTTAAATATAGGCATGACAGTTTATGTGCAAATCAAGGGGACATCGATATTACATTAAGAGATTCATTCTTGATTAGAGATTAAAAGGAAATCAACTGAGCCTCTTGCAAAACTCACAGT
>PMDM01000126.1 GCA_003155565.1 Methylococcaceae bacterium
AGGCGTGTGACTGGCTATCAGGATTTTGTCGATGAAGCGCCGCTGGATTTGGTTTACGTGGCCGATCACGCGCGCATGGCGATGGTGCCGGTGGCTTACCGCGAATCCTATGCTTCAGCGGCGGCGGGGGCCATTGCTCAAAACGTCTATTTATTCTCCGCAAGTACTGGCCTGTCCACAGTGATTCGCGCGTGGATCGACCGCACCGCAATTGCCGACGCGTTGGGNNATGATCAACAAGTTTTGTTGTCACAGACGGTGGGATACACCAAGAACGATTCTGAAGTTTAAAGTTCCGCAGCGACACAGGTAGTTTACTGTATCTAATTTGAAGCCATAATACCGCTGTTAGCGCCAACATGATTGATTCCATCGGNNCCTCTAAAAGTAGCCTAAAGTTGAGAGATAGAAAATCACCCGTAGGCCTTTCTGGACAAGGGATTTTAGAGCCTTTTTTTGATTACCCCCCCCTTATTTTAAGAACACTAATGAATATTCGATGTTTTTTCGTAATTGCGTTGATTTGCAACTTTCTTATGGGGTGTGCCAGTTCAGGTGGTTCTCATGAATTGCTAACCCCAACTTTTAATAGCAATCAAATTTCTAAGTATTCGGATTTGCAAATATCTGTCGACTCAAAGGCAGATGCTCACCTTAGTCAATCCGATAAAGATAGGTTAACTTCCCAAATTATAAAGGATATAAAGGAAGATGCTCCTTTACGGTTTCAAGCCATAAATCAAGCTTCACAAAGTTCTAGCACTCTGCTAGCTTCCGTTGAAATCAAAAGATATGATGAGGGAAATGCTTTTGCTCGCTTTATCTTTTATGGTTTAGGTCAAATTCATATTGACGCAGAGGTAATGCTTTCTGATTTAGCGACTAAAGAAAAATTGGCGCAATATGAAGTTACAAAAACTTTTGCTTGGCACGGATTTTATGGGGGATTAACAGATATTAAAGATGTTGAAATTGGCTTTTGTAAAGGCGTTTCTGATTCTATTACTGGAAAGGACTAAATGAGTAACGGGTACAAGTCTTACATTCCTTGTGAATGTGGGCAGGTGGTTTTCCGCATTAATTCCATCAGCCCACGTTTCAGTTTCTTCAATACTTTCTGGCTCTGCGCCATTAACGCAGGTCATTTCATCTGTGGCTATTTTTTTAAGCATTGCTGCTTGAAGTGGTTAGCCTCATATTCTTATCCTCGATAGTAAATTCCATGTGATTGCATCCAAATCTTGGCTTAATGAGCTGTGTCGTTACCCCCCCACACTCTGCCTATCTATTGCCGCCAAGCCATCATCAATTGACACAACACGGGCGTACAGCAACATTAAACGCCAAGCCGAATAAGGGATAGCCCGAGCATCATCGGAATCCGGCCTAGCCCTCCATTTTCGGATTGTTGAAGACCCTTTTTTTGGGTTAAACGACACACCCACCAGGGCCGCCGCTACACTCTGTGACCAACCCGTCAGTTTTACCAAACAGTCCACCTCTTGGGGTGACGGCGGCACATAAGCCGGGTGGCCGAATGGCAAAGCACACGGCCGGTTCCTAAATGCTTCTAGCGATACCGGCAACGAACCGCCGACATCATAAATAGGTACTATTTCCATGACTATCTCTTTAAATAATAAGGTAAAAAAGGGGGCTATATAAGCCCCCATCAAGTTAAAGGGCTACATAAGCCCAGCCTCCGCGAAACTGTAGGTTTCTTTGTGGCTCACGATTATGTGATCTAAGATTCTAACGTCGAACAGTTTCAACGCTTCAATTAGCTTAGTGGTGATACTGCGATCCGCGACCGATGGCTCTGTCAATCCCGAAGGGTGGTTATGAAAAATAGCTATTGCCGCAGCATTGCACAAAAGAACCTCTTTTGCCACTTCCCTTGGATATACGCTGGCACCATCGATTGTGCCTCGAAACATCAACTCAGACTTGATTAACTGATGTTGGTTATCCAGAAACAACACGCCGAAAACTTCGTGCTCCAGATGACCAATTTGAAGCTGGCAAAACTGCTTAACACTCTCTGGTGATGTCGCCCGAAGGTCTTGCTTCTGGTAAAGACCGGAAAGGATTTCAAGGGAGGAATTGATGGTAGCTTGTTGCTTGGCGGTCAAAATATTCATTTGTTTGATACCCCTTAAGTGGCCTTGGCGAAGTGCCCGGCCTGATTGTTATAATACGCCCCATTGGGGCGTATGTCAAGAAAAATAACAATTGAGGTTGATTTAACTAAAAATTGACCTGATTAATCTTATTTACACCCTTACCCCATGCGAATTATAACTTTCTTCGTATCGATCTACACCAACCGCCAACCAGGTTGACGCTACCGCCGCCTCCAAGCACCTAATACGATTATTCCTTGCGTCTTTCGATGTTTTAGTCCGCCAACTCTTACACGCCTCCAATGCCCGGCGAGCTTGTTTGATATGTTCTTTTTTAAGTGCATTTGCCTCTTCTGAACCCTTTAAAATCATCTGTCTACCCTAAATATAAATAATTGAAATTTTAGCCGCTAAAATATGAATCAATCTTCTGCACTATTAGTGGTTATATTTTTTGTCTTAGTTACGGGCTTTTTTTGTGCGGATGCAGCAAGCTTGCCACGAAGCTCTGCCGCTTCTTCTCTTGCTTGCTTTGCTTCTGCCCTGGCTTCTCTCACTTTGTTCTGAGCCGCGTCCAATTCACGGCCAGCGGCGGATAACTCGGATTGCCGTGCCTGTGCCTGATTCCTGGCGCTATCCAATTCCTGCCTAATCTGTTCACTTTGCTTTTCGACTCGCTCTAAGCGGGATTCTGCTTTAGTTGCGCGGTCAGTCATCGAATCCAGC
>PMDM01000065.1 GCA_003155565.1 Methylococcaceae bacterium
GAGTCAAGATCCTGACATCTTGACGGCTGCAGTCCGCTCCTCATTAGGCCGATTAATTGTATATGAAATCAGTGGGATACAAAATGAGTTGCCAGTTATTACATTGGATTACGAGTTGGAACAGTTATTGCATAAATCTCTGCAGACGGCTGGCGAAAATGGTGCCGGCATTGAACCAGGGTTAGCAGAACAAATGCATAAATCATTGCAGGAAAGTACGCAAAAAATGGAAATGGAAGGCCAAACAGCAGTGTTGTTGGTGTCTTCTTATGTCCGACCTTGGTTAGCCAGATTCGTCCGTCATTCTATATCTGGATTACATGTCCTGGCATACAACGAAATCCCTTCTGATCGTCAGATCAAAGTGGTTTCAACCGTCGGACAACGCACCTAACAATTGAGGTTAAAGAATGAAAATTAAACGTTTTTTTGCGGCAGATATACGCCAAGCCATGCGTATGGTCAAAGAAGAATTAGGCGCAGATGCGGTCATCATGTCAAATCGGGCTGTAGAGGGTGGTATTGAAATTGTTGCCGCACGGGATTTTGATGAGCAGTCCATTCAAAACAAGTTACAAGAGCAAGCCGTTGAACCTAAAGTTAATAAAATTATATTGCCGAATTTCGATGCTGCAAAGAAACGTTTTCAGTCATTAGAGAGCCAAAGAAACGCTGGTATGACAGCTATGGGACATGAACAATCAGTGTACCAAAATCCAGGTAGTAAGTTGCAAGGACACGTTGTTGCACAACCTGCTGACTTTAATACTAAAAAAATTGCATTGCCGAATTTTGATGCTGCAAAAAAACGACTGCAGATGGAAAGTGAGAGAAAAAGTGCGGCCGCCTCAATGTCCGCAAAACCAGTGCGGCCGCATCGGTTCCCTACCGATTGCGACACTTCCGCCATCCCTGGCAGTCGTCGAACTACTTCGCCGTATGTGGGGCATGTGGAGAAATTACAGTTAGGTGAAAATACTGAAGCACCAACAACATCTGGCAACCCTACAACAGTAGTGGGTAAAGAAACATCCACAAACTTGGAAACCCAAGAAAAACAGGCTAACGTATCAGACACGTTGTTAATGGAAATGAGCAGGGAACTTAAATATTTAAGGACTGCCATGGACACTAAGTTTGCGAATATTAGTTGGCCGCACAATTCGCAGGCCACACCAATCAAAAATGATTTGCTGCAACGTTTAATGAATATGGGCATTTCAAAAAAATTGAGTGCCATGATTGCCAATCACTTTCCCGACCAGAGTGATCCTGAATCTGTTTTTATGAAGGCGCTGGAAATGTTGTCACAAGCGTTACCTATCGCAAATGATAATTTGCTGGAAACGGGTGGTATTGTCGCGCTAGTTGGGCCAACCGGAGTGGGCAAAACAACAACCATTGCCAAACTGGCCGCTAAATTTATTTTAAGGCACGGTTCAAGCCAAGTTGCCTTGATTACCACGGATAATTATCGTATTGGGGCCCATGAACAACTTAATACCTATGGTCGCCTCCTTGATGTGCCAGTCCGGGTCGCCTCCAGTGCGAATGAGTTGCGAACCCTTATTAATGGTTTTTCAGATAAACGGCTTATCTTGATTGATACCGCCGGAATGAGCCAGCGTGATATGAAGTTGGTCGAACAAATTAATACCCTAAAACAAAATGAGTTATCCATCAGGTCTTATCTGGTGATGTCTGCTGCCACGGAATACAAGGCAATGAATGCGATTATCAAGGCTTTTTCGGTATTCGCCCCACAAGCGAACATTTTGACTAAACTTGATGAGGCGGTAACGATTGGTTCGGCAATTTCTTCAATAATAGAACATAACCTACCCCTGTCTTTTATTACCGATGGCCAGCAAGTGCCAGAAGATATCCATAGGCCTCATGCCCGTTCTTTAATCGAGCACTGTGTGGCTGAGTTAAATTCAGAAACCAACCTTGATGATGATGTTGATTATGGGCCGTGGATGGCGCAAAGCTATGCATAAGCAACCTGATCAAGCAGCCGGGATAAGAAAAATGAATAAAACAACCCCCGTTCGGGTCATCGCAATATCCAGCGGCAAAGGTGGCGCAGGCAAAACAAATTTATCTGTCAATGTCGGCATAGCGCTTGCTCAAATGGGGCGACGGGTGGCTTTACTGGATGCCGATATGGGACTGGCCAATGTTGATATTTTGTTAGGCATTTATCCCAAATTTAATCTTTCCCATGTGCTGTCAGGCGACAAGACCTTAGCTGAAATCATGCTGAACGGGCCTTCAGGCCTAAGGGTGATTCCGGGCGCATCGGGTATTCAAAAAATGGCTGAACTTTCAACAATAGAACAGGCCGCATTGATTCATGCCTTCAGTGAAATTGATCAGGATCTGGATGTGCTGATTGTAGACACGGCGGCCGGCATATCGGCAAGCGTGGTGAATTTCGCCAGAGCCTGCCAGGAAATTATCGTTGTTGTCTGTGATGAGCCAACCTCTTTAACCGACGCCTATGCTTTTATCAAGTTGCTTAACCGGGACTATAATCTGTCCAACTTTCATGTGCTAACCAATATGGTTAAAACAGCTCAGCAAGGCCAGGCGTTATTCCAGAAACTAACTAAAGTGACTGATCATTATCTGGATGTTACTTTGCGGTTTGTAGGCGCAGTGCCCTACGATGACTATTTGCGAAAATCTGTTCAAAAACAAACACCGGTAGTCGTGGGATTTCCAGGAAGCAAGTCGTCTATTGCGGTGAAAGAGATAGCCGGAAAGATCGATAGCTGGCCGGTAAAAGCTCAGGCAGGTGGTTATATTGAGTTTTTTATTGAAAGAATGATTCAGTACGACTCTCAAATAAGCGTCCCATGAACGCCGTTGCAATGTATACATCGGTACAGGCTGCCGGTGCCGATGCGCGTATCATGCAGCATGCGCCGTTAGTAAAACGCATTGCCTATCACTTATTAAACAGACTGCCTGATTCAGTCCAGGCCGACGATTTGATTCAGGCCGGGATGCTTGGGTTACTGGAAGCTATCAAACATTATGATGCTGCGCAGGGAGCCAGTTTTGAGACTTATGCGGGTATTCGTATCAGGGGGGCTATGTTGGATGAAGTTCGCCGTTCTGACTGGACGCCGCGCTCAGTGCATAAAAAATCCCGGCTGGTTAGCGGCGCCATACGGTCCATTGAAAATAAAACCGGATGCGA
>PMDM01000483.1 GCA_003155565.1 Methylococcaceae bacterium
GCCCAGCCAACCGACCGGGAACTTGATGTTTTGGTTTCCACAGGCGAGCAAGTCACCGTGGCCTTATTGAGTATGGCTTTGCACCATATTGGTTGCGATGCGGTTTCTTACACGGGTGGGCAGGTGAAAATCCTGACCGACAGCAGCCATACCAAAGCGCGTATCTTACACATCGAAGACGAAAAGATGCGGAGCGACCTCAGCCAGGGTAATGTTGTTGTCGTTGCAGGTTTCCAGGGCGTTGATGAAAACGGCAATATCACGACTTTGGGACGGGGCGGCTCAGATACCACCGCCGTTGCCTTGGCGGCGGCATTAAAAGCCGACGAATGCCATATTTACACCGATGTGGATGGCGTTTNNGAATGCCTGATCTACACCGATGTGGATGGCGTTTACACCACCGATCCGCGCGTTGAACCCAAAGCCCGCAAGCTGGATAAAATCACTTTTGAAGAAATGCTGGAAATGGCCAGCCAAGGTTCAAAAGTGTTGCAGATACGGTCGGTGGAATTTGCCGGAAAATACAATGTCCCATTGCGAGTGCTATCTTCGTTTACCGAAGGTGCGGGGACGCTTATTACCTACGAGGAATCAGAAATGGAAAGTGCGTTAATTTCAGGAATCGCATTCAATAGAGATGAAGCAAAACTGACCATCAACGGCGTACCGGACCGCCCAGGGGTTGCGTCCAAAATCCTCAGCCCGATTGCCGATGCCAATATTGAAGTGGATATGATAATCCAGAATATTGCCGATGATGCGACCACCGATTTCACCTTTACCGTCCACCGCAATGATTATCAACGCGCCAAAGCGGCATTGGAACTTACTTGTGCCGAATTGGGCGCTAAAAAAGTGACTGGCGACGACGGCATTGTTAAGGTCTCCATCGTCGGCGTCGGTATGCGCTCCCACGCTGGTATTGCCAACACCATGTTTAAGGCATTGGCAGACGAAGGCATCAACATCAAGATGATTTCCACCTCAGAAATCAAAATCTCGGTGGTCGTGGAAGAAAAGTATTTGGAGCTGGCAGTAAGGACGTTACATGCGGCGTTCAAGCTCGATTAAGGTAATTCTTGATAGTCTTTTTTGGCTTACGTTATCTAATTATGATTGAAAGTTATTTGACTGTGTAGCCGAAAGACCAATTGATCAGGCCAGTAAATTTTTGTCAAATAACCACAGATGCTAAAGTACAATTATTTCTAGCTGGTCTTATTGCAGCTTTCCAAAGCATTTTTACGTTCATTGAATTCATTCTGGAAACTACCATTCGATTGTGTAAGACACCAGCCTTTATGTCCAGCGTAGATATTATGCCATCGCTCTCCAACCTGCCCGCACCCGCGCCTCATGTTTTCATCAAATTGTTCAACCGCTTCTTTGGCATATAGCTCACATTGATGAGTTTCATTGATGGTTTTAAATTCGAAATATGCTGTAGGGCTAATTAGCCCAAACCCCAACAATCCTAATAGAACTTGCCGTTGTATCGAACTCAACAACGGAATTTCTATGCCAAAAATTCTAAACCCGCCGCCTACGATAGCACCCGCTACACAGGAAATGCCCATAACAAAAAGGTTACCACTTTCCACGACCTATACCTCCGCTTTTAAAATACCTACAACTGCTTCAATACCTATACCCACAAACTTAGCTAACATGGTTTTATTAGTTAGATTCAAGTGATTATTCGCCTTTCTAAATGTAACTCTAAAACTCATTAACCGATTTGATATCGTTAATAATTTCCCTTCTATACGGGCAAGTAAAAAACCACTTACGGTGCCAGGCTATTGAGATTAAAAGTCAACGTCGAAACATTGAAACTGAGTTTGAATATAGGGATATTTAAGCTTGATGTCTGTGAGGTACTTCACTCGATAAATGTGGGGTATTTCTCCACATTTGAGGAGATTTTAACTCCGATTCGAGCGAATAGATTTTGCCTTTATCATTGAATCTTTGTCTAAAGCCGGATATTTAGGTAAGGAGAAGCAAAGACTTTATTTGGGTAATTCAAAAACGATCATCATTAACATTCCAAATCGCTGGTCTCATTTTCGGTTACGCTAAATCTCTAGTGTGAAGTAAATTGGTTGCGCTTAGCCGTGACAAATCGTTTTTGGCCCCGTTGATTAAATATTTGTGATTTATCCAAGATATTTGTAAGATTGCCGCAATGCTGAGTCGATCATGAGGCTGGGGCATTTTAACGGTGCTACGGGGGAAATAGTCTGTTTTTCACAATGGCATTTAATGGTAGGTCAACTATATTTACTGGTAGGTACTTCATGAAAATTATATTAAAAACAATGAGTTCAAGATCTGTTTTAGGAATGCTCTGTGCTTGCTTACTCGTCGGATGGTGTGCGTCGAGCTTGGCTCAGGGTCACGACGATCACCACCACGGTGGTGGCGCACTTACCGGCGCTGTCTGCGACGATATAATCGACGCGGCACAGGCGGATGCAATCCACCAAAACGCAGACTTCAGACCCGGAACCACCCCACCAAGGTATCATTACGCTTGTGTCAACAGGGCGGGGCAGATTGTGCGCTTCGCTTCTGATGCGGACGCTTGGGAGGGTAGTAGGGATGTTGCCAAGGCCAAGGCCTTTACTGCGATGGCGTTCAGTAGCGATGAAAATGCGCTGACCACCCGCACGATCTTTTGTGCAACGCAGCCGGGCGGCCCGCTCTGGGAACTCGGTAATACCAACCAAGCGGGAAACCGTAAAGGACCTGGCAGCATCAATCAATTGGGTATCATTCAATTCCCTGGCGGTGTGCCAATCTATAAGGATGGAAAGTTGATCGGCGGATTCGGTGTCAGTGGCGATAGCATCCGGTTAGACGAACAAACCGCACTGGCTGGCACCGAGTCTATCGGTTACGGGGCTCAGCTTGCAATTAAGAGCATCACCGTTCTTGGCGTTTCCTATAAGATAGGCGATGGCGGGGCTTGTAAGGAAGTATCGGGCTTCTAATTATCTCTGGTCAAGTCACCAAACTAACACGAAAGGGTAACCCGACGGGTTACCCTTTTATCATTAACCAAATCAATGGCAAATCAAAAAAATCAATGGGAGTCAGGCACGATTGATTTTTTAACTCCCACGATTTGTGCAATGCGCATCGATAAATTACCACTATAAATCGTTTATTCGTACAAACAATCTGTCATATCGGGGAGCTTGGTTTTGTGCAGATCGTGCGTTTTGTCAGTTTCATTACAAGAACTTCTACAAGCTATTTGCCACTCATGATAAACCTGAAAGGCCTTATCAAAATCTGCATTCAGGAAACCTGATGCCAAACTAGCGCATAAATGATAAAGCTCGGAGTAGCGCTTTGCTTCGCCGGATGAGCAATGACTAATCTGATCCGATAACTGCCGCATTATCGCTAGCATTTGGTACTCTTGATGGCCTTCACCCTGATTTTCGACAATATCCTTATCTTGTCTCGCTAACGCTTGTAAAGCGGCATAGGCAAGGGCAATAAGTCCGGCCAGAATATCCGCTATTTCCCCAGATTTAATGGCCTTGAAAGTTATGCTTCCCGCATCCATAAGCAATGCTTGGGAGAAAATAATGTCCATATCGGAAATGCACGGGATTTCCCCCTCTATAATCTTAGGCGAGGGTTGTATGGTTTTTAGCAAAGCTAAGTGATTATTCATAATCTTTCTGCCCCAAACTTTATTGTAGGGCTGGCAAGGCTCAAAACTAATATGGTCTTAGCCCTATTACCAACATGTCCGTTCGACAAACAGAATCGGTTATTTATCCAGGTTCAGGCACAAAAGGAAACTAAGAACGAGTTGATTACGTTCATGGTTCGACAAGGCATATAGCCGAAGGGCTCACACGGATGGAATCAACCCATTACCGTTCGTCCTGAGCCCCTGTTGAAGGACTTATTCAGAGTTTCCAAAGGATAATGTTCCTCTGCAAAACCCCATAAGCGATTCCGTCTTTGCCACAAGATTTTACGTTTCGTGCATAACTTTCTATCGGATATAATAACCGACCACTTTTGTACAACGCACTAGGTTTCTTCTGTATTTGCCCTGGTGAATAACTAAGTAAAATCTAAGGATTTTTTACACACCCCGATTCATAACAAGGCAAGTTAATGAAAAAACTGTTGTTCCAATTTGACACGGACACCTACCCTTCTGTTTTCGATACGGTAGTCGCTTATGATGGCGGGGCTGACCATGTGATCGGGCATGGGGGATTAACTCCCGAAAATGTTACTGCATTGGTTGAAGGCGCTATTTTTACCCGTGCGCCTAAAGAGAAGAAAAATACTGCCATTTTTGTCGGCGGCAGTGACATGGTTGCAGGGCAAGCTCTCTTTAAGGCCGTACAAAAACATTTTTTCCCCGGTTTTCAAGTCTCTGTCATGCTCGACAGCAATGGTTGCAATACCACGGCTGCTGCTGCCGTCGCTAAATTGCTAGTCAACCGCAATGTTGCCGGAAAAAAAGCCGTCGTATTGGCGGGCACTGGGCCTGTCGGGCAACGAGCTGCGGCCATGTTAGCGAAAGAAGGTGCAGTAGTGTCGCTCACTTCGCGAAAAATAGCACACGCTATACAAGCCTGTGATGCCATGAAAGCTCGCTTTGGTGTTGACCTTATTCCCGTTGAAGCTGCTGACAACAACGCCAGGGTGGATGCGATATCAGATGCCAATATCGTGCTGGCTACTGGTGCGGCAGGGATAGAACTGCTGACCGAGGAGCAATGGCGATACAATGCGAATATCGAACTGATAGCTGATGCGAATGCCACGCCACCACTAGGAATAGGTGGCACAGATGTGATGGACAAAGGTATTGAGAGGCATGGCAAGATTATCTGGGGCGCTATCGGCTTCGGTACACTCAAGCTGGCTTTGCATAGAGCCTGTATTGCTAAATTGTTTGAAGACAATACACAGGTTTTTGATGCTGAGAACATCTTTGCCTTAGCCAAGGAAATGGCGTAATTTGCATTTTCAGGAATCTCTGAACAAGTTGCTTCCGTTCTTGGTTCGGTCATTCGACCAGCTCACGGCTCACCACGAACGGACTCAACAACTATCCGTTCGTCCTGAGCCTGTCGAAGGACTTAATCTGAGATTCTTTCAGTGACCGCTTTTGCCCACACATCTATCCCTGCCTTGAGAGACAACGCATTCAGCATTTTTCTGGCAGGTGTCGCCGCTGCTGACCCTTATCAAGCGGTAAAACGCTGCTTGGTCGCCGATGAAAAGCAGTTACAAATTTTACTGAATGATTGTGGCGATACGCGAACAGGAAGTTGGCCTAAAATCCATCTGATTGCCTTTGGCAAGGCCGCTTGCCCCATGATTAAAGCTGCTTTGGATAGTATTCCGGTTCAATATTTATCAGGTCAGGCGATTACCGTCACCAATTATGAAAACGTAAAGCCTGTGCAAGGCGTTAACGTAATCGGTGCTGCACATCCTTTGCCCGATGTAGCGGGATTCAACGCCGCCAGGCTGTGTGCGAAGACAGCGCAAGATGCAAAAGAAGGTGAGCTGGTTTTAGTGTTGGTGAGCGGCGGCGGGTCTGCATTGATTCCTTATCCAGTCGATTCGGTAACTTTGCAGGAGAAAATCCTTACGACCAACTTATTGCTGGCTTCTGGCGCGACGATTAACCAGATCAATTGCATACGTAAACACCTATCCCAGTTAAAAGGCGGTGGACTAGCCAGAATGATTGCGCCTGCCGATTTACATACTCTTATTTTGTCAGACGTAATCGGTGATGACTTATCGGCTATCGCCAGTGGCCCGACTGTGCCTGACGACACGACTTTTAGGGATGCTATTGAAGTATTGAAAAGCAGGGATATATGGCACAAAGTACCCGATAGCGTCCGGCATTATCTGGAAAACGGGCAGCAAGGAAAAGTCAGGGAAACGCCAAAATCAAACGAACCTTTTTTTGCGAATAGCTCTCATGCTTTAATTGGCAGCAACAAGATAAGCGTCAATGCCATCATTCAAGCGATGGGTGGGCAAGGTTTTGAAGCCAAGCTATACAGTGATAATCTATGCGGAGAGGCAAGGAATGAGGCCGAAAAACTGGTGCATTTTGCAAAAAAGCAACTTAATACAGCTGGCAACCAACCACTTGCCCTATTAGCAGGTGGAGAAACGACTGTAACGCTTAAAGGCAATGGTCGTGGCGGACGCAATCAAGAAATGGCGCTCGCATTTGCTATTTGTGCGAAAGAACAAGGTTTGCCTGGTAACTGGGTATTTTTAAGCGGCGGTACTGATGGTCGAGATGGCCCAACAGATGCTGCGGGCGGGATGGTAGATTCGGGTACAATACAACGAATGCTGGCAACAGGCACGAATCCGACTGACTCGCTCAATAACAATGATTCCTATATTGCGCTAAAAAGTTCGCAAGATTTACTTATGACGGGAGCAACAGGCACTAATGTGGCTGATTTACAGATACTGCTAATCCAGCCCTAAATTCAAACAACACAAATATTTTCAGGAGACACCATGTTTAACAAATCCATGACCATCGCCGGATTCGATGATGAACTGTTCCAAGCGATAGAAGAAGAAAAGCAACGCCAGGAAGATCATATCGAGCTGATTGCTTCGGAAAACTATTCCAGCCCCAGGGTGCAGGAAGCGCAAGGCACTTGTTTGACCAATAAATACGCCGAAGGTTA
>PMDM01000486.1 GCA_003155565.1 Methylococcaceae bacterium
CCATGTCCCATGAGGGCTATGTTAAGTCCCAGCCCTTGAGCGATTATAAGGCTCAGCGACGAGGGGGCCGCGGCAAATCCGCCACAGCCACTAAAGAACTGGATTATGTCGATAAGCTGATTGTGGCTAATACCCATGATCATATTTTGTGCTTTTCTTCGTCGGGCAAGGTTTACTGGCTTAAAGTCTATCAATTGCCGGTAGCAAGTCGAGCAGCCAGAGGCAAACCCTTTGTCAATCTGCTGCCGCTGGTCGAGGGCGAAAAAATTAATGCCATTTTGCCTATTCGTGAATTTAGCGAAAATAAATTTATTTTTATGGCGACATCCGCAGGGACTGTCAAAAAAACCCCGTTGAATGAGTTTGAACGGCAACGTGCCAACGGAAAAATTGCCATTGATTTAAGGGAAGACGACACTTTGGTTGGCGTAGCCGTGACCGATGGGCAGCAAAATATCTTGCTGTTTGCCAGCTCAGGTAAGGCGAACTGCTTCAATGAGGCCGATGTGCGGTCTATGGGCAGGACTGCTTCCGGTGTCCGTGGTATGCGCCTACAAGAAAATCAAAAAGTTATATCGCTCATTACGTCCTCAGAAGGTACGGTTCTCAATATTACCGAAAACGGTTTCGGCAAACGGACTCGGTTGGAAGAGTTTACCCGCCATAAACGCGGCGGACAGGGCATGATTGCCATACAAACCTCTGACCGGAATGGCGCTCTAGTCGGTGCGGTGTTGGTCAATGAACATGATGAAATCATGTTGATTACCGATGGTGGTATCTTGGTCCGCACTCCGGTAGACGGTATTTCGGTCGTCGGACGTAATACCCAAGGGGTACGCATTATTCGCCTGGACAAGGGCGAAAAAGTGATTGGTGTTGATCGTATTGAAGGATTGGCGGGCGAGGAAACGGATGAGGAAATAGACGTTGACGAGAATTTCCCAGACCAAGAAGATCAAGATCAAGTAGACCAAGATCAAGTAGACCAAGAACAAGACGATCAAGAAATAACGAATGACGAAGACGATTCAGGAGAAGAGTAAGAAATGAGTAGAGTGCATAATTTTAGTGCAGGGCCGTCAGCGCTTCCTGAATCCGTGTTACGGCAAGCTCAAGCCGAGATGTTGGAGTGGCGGGACAGCGGCATGTCTGTGATGGAGATGAGCCATCGTGGCAAACAGTTCTCGATGATTGCGGAAGAACTCGAAAGTGATTTGCGTGAATTGTTGGCTGTTCCGGCTAATTATAAGGTGCTGTTTTTGCAAGGCGGCGCATCCGCACAGTTTTCTTTAATTCCACAGAACATATTGAATGGTAAGGCTAAAGCCTGTTATGTGAATACGGGCGCGTGGTCTGAAAAAGCCATCCAGGATGCAAGAGCCTGTTGCGATGTCGTTGTGAGCGCCAGTTCAGAGTCCAGCAAATTTACCCAGATTCCAAATTTTTCAACTTGGGCTGTAGATCAGGATGCGGCTTATCTGCACTACACGTCTAATGAAACCATACACGGTGTTGAATTTCAGTCTATCCCAGAAGTTAAAGGATTGACCTTGGTTTCCGATATGTCCTCCAATATCCTGTCACGTCGCTTTGATGTCAGCCAGTTTGGTTTGATTTATGCCGGAACCCAGAAAAATATGGGCCCTGCCGGTGTTACCGTGGTAATCGTTCGGGATGATTTGGTAGGTCATGCAGCTAAAGGTACGCCGCCTGTATTCGACTATGCCCAGCAAGTCAAAAACGGCTCCATGCTTAATACACCAGCGACATACAATTGGTATCTCGTTGGATTGGTTTTGAAATGGTTGAAAGAACAGGGCGGTGTTGCAGCGATTGAGCAACGTAACATCACCAAGGCGAGCAAACTATATGGTGTGATTGACCAATCAACCTTATACAGTAATCCGGTCGAAAAAACCGTTCGTTCCCGAATGAATGTGCCGTTTATTCTCGCTGATGAAGCACTCGATAAGCCTTTTTTGGCAGCAGCAGAAGCCAATGGCTTGTTTGAACTGAAAGGTCATCGTTCCGTTGGCGGTATGCGTGCCAGTATCTATAATGCTATGCCCGAAGCTGGGGTTGATACGCTGTGTGAATTCATAAAAGAATTCGAACGGACACACTAAAACCGCAACCTATTTGGCAGCAACCCCATGACATCAATCACGCCTCTTAGCGACTTAAGAGAAAAAATTGATAGCCTCGACCAGCAGATTTTGGAGCTAATCAACCAACGCGCATCTTGTGCAATGGAAGTGGCAAAAACCAAGATTGCTTCGGGAGAGCATGGGACATTTTACCGCCCAGACCGGGAATCACTGGTATTAAGACGGATAAAAGACCTTAATCAAGGGCCATTGCCCGACCAAACGGCTGTGCGGTTCTTTCGGGAATTGATGTCTTCGTGTTTGGCGCTGGAAAAGCCCTTGGATGTTGCCTATCTGGGGCCAGAGGGTACGTTTACCCAACAAGCGGTGCTTAAGCATTTTGGCAACGCAGTCAAAGCGATTCCTGAGGCGACTATCAACGATATTTTTACTACGGTTGAGAATGGCGGTTGTCAATTTGGTGTGGTTCCCGTAGAAAATTCAACCGAAGGTGTAATTAGTCATACCTTGGATCGATTTTTGGGTTCGTCCCTGAATGTTTGTGGTGAAGTTGAAATTAGGGTGCATCAAAATCTGATGGCTCTAGTTGAGGATAAAACGCAAATCACCGAGATATTTTCTCATCAACAATCATTGGCGCAATGCCGTCAGTGGCTAGATAGAAATTTCCCGTCTATCAAACTCACGGCAGTGAATAGCAATGCCGAGGCGGCGAGGCTGGCTTCCATCACCAAAAATGCGGCTGCTATTGCAGGTAGGCCTGCTGCGGAACTATATCATCTTAATATTATGGAAAAAAATATTGAGGATGAACCCAACAACACCACTCGGTTTATCATTATTGGCAAACAAGCCTCGACTTCAACGGGCAACGATAAAACTTCATTAGTGGTTTCGACGGGCAATCAACCGGGAGCATTACACAAAATTTTAGAGCCATTTGCTAAATTTGGTATCGGTATGCTTCATATTGAATCAAGGCCGTCCAGACAGGGCTTGTGGGAGTATGTGTTTTTTATCGACATTGAAGGCCATAGCGAGGACGAGCAAGTTGCCAAGGCACTCAATATTTTAAAAGATAATGTCAGTATGCTGAAATTGCTCGGTTCCTATCCGAAAGCTGTGCTCTGAAATTTAACCTATTACCTTATAAATTCGCTAGGCCAGCTAATAACGCATGAATCACACAGATAATATTTATGATCTCACCGTAGCTGGTGTCCGTCAGCTTGTTCCTTATGTTGCAGGCAAGCCGATTGAAGAACTGGAACGCGAACTGGGCTTGACCGATATTATCAAGCTGGCATCCAATGAAAATCCATTAGGGCCTAGCAAGAAAGCGTTGACGGCGATACAAGACGCATTGCCGAAACTGACTTTGTACCCTGATGGCAATGGTTTCAACTTGAAGTCCGCGCTGGCAAAAAAATATGCACTGAATGTTGGTCAGATCACTTTGGGCAATGGCTCGAATGAACTCCTGGAATTAGTGGCAAGGGCATTCTTGGCACCTGGGTTGGAAGCGATGTTTTCCCGACATGCGTTTGCGGTGTACCCGATAGTTACACAAGCTGTTGGTGCAACCGCCGTGGTCATACCCGCCTTAAATTATGGCAATGATTTAGAAGCAATGGCAGCGCGGGTAAGCGAAAAAACCCGCGTCATATTCATTGCCAATCCCAATAATCCGACGGGTACTTTACTTAGTCAGGTCGATTTAGAACGATTTATTTCTGCATTGCCCAAGCACTGCCTGTGCGTTCTGGATGAAGCCTATTTTGAATTTGTCGCCGATAAGGAAGGAATAAATTCTATCGACTGGCTTAAAACCAACCCCAATTTAATCATTACGCGGACGTTTTCAAAAGCCTATGGACTGGCGGGGTTACGGGTTGGTTATGGCTTATCCAGTCCTGAGATTGCGGACATTCTTAATCGTGTACGTCAACCTTTCAACAACAATATGTTGGCGTTAGTGGCGGCGGAGGCGGCTTTAGCGGATGGTGACTATTTGCGACAAACGATTACGGTCAATGCCCAAGGCATGTCCGATTTGACAGTAGGCTTTAAAGCCTTGGGATTGGAATGGATACCTTCGGCAGGAAATTTTGTTTCCGTTGATTTGAAACGGCCTGGACAACCGACTTATGAAGCCTTATTGCGTAAAGGTGTGATCGTAAGGCCAGTCGCCAATTACGAAATGCCCAACCATCTTCGCATTAGCATCGGCACACAAGCTGAAAATCAGTTTTTCCTTGAGGCATTGGCAGAAACGCTGGCTAATGTTTAACAAGCTCTGCATTATCGGTGTCGGCCTGATTGGTGGTTCAATTGCGCGGGCCGCCAAACGGCATGGCTTATGCAAAACGATTGTAGGGTTTGGTCNNCGATATTGCTGATGCAGTAGCAGATGCCGATTGTATTGTCATTGCAACCCCAGTCGGTGCAATTGAATCGGTTTTTGGCTTACTCAAGCCGTTCTGGAATGAAAACGCCATCTACACAGATGTGGGCAGTACCAAAGGCAATGTGATTGCAGCAGCAGAACGGGTTTTTGGATTTGTTCCCGATAATTTAGTACCTGCCCATCCGATTGCGGGTGCAGAACAAAGCGGTGTTACTGCATCGGTAGCTGGCCTGTTCATCAATAAACGCTTGATTATTACCCCGGATAAAGCGACTCGCCTAGATGCTGTAAAAAAAATGCAGGTATTTTGGGGGCAACTAGGGACACAGGTTGCTATCATGGATGCAGCCCATCACGATGCCGTGCTGGCAGCAACCAGTCATTTACCACATATTGTTGCGTTTGCGATGGTTGATATGTTAGGACATAAGGATGAACAATCTGAAATTTTTAAATACGCCGCCAGTGGTTTTAGGGATTTTACCCGTATTGCGTCCAGTGACCCGACCATGTGGCTGGATATTTGTACAGCCAATAAAAATGAAATAATCCCATTAATTCAGCAATTAAAAGTTGAGCTGGATAAAATACAACAGTTGTTGGATAGCAACGATCACCAGCAACTATTTAACACGTTTACCTATGCCGGTAAGGCTCGGCAACGTTTTCTTGATCTTTTCGAAAACTAGACCATGTCAAAATCAATCACTTTTATCGTACAACCGGGCGGGCAATTACGTGGTGAGGCGCGTGTTCCCGGCGACAAATCCATGTCGCATCGTTCTATTATGTTGGGCTCGTTAGCAGAAGGCGTTACCCACGTTAAAGGGTTTCTGGAAGCCGAAGATGCTTTGGCGACCTTGCAGGCATTCCGCGATATGGGTGTACAAATAGAAGGGCCGGTTGATGGATGCGTGACCATTCATGGTGTGGGTAAACATGGTTTAAAAGCACCGCAAAAAGAGTTGTATCTGGGCAATTCGGGAACATCCATGCGGCTGTTGAGCGGTCTTTTGGCAGGGCAGCCTTTCAATACCGTGCTGACCGGAGATAAATCCTTGTCAGGCCGACCTATGAAGCGGGTAACCGAGCCCTTGGCGGCTATGGGCGCGGACATAAAAACTACCGAGAAAGGCACTGCACCTTTGGAGATAACAGGCAGGGCAGGGCGATTGCAAGGTATTGATTATATTATGCCGATGGCAAGTGCACAGGTTAAATCCTGTTTGCTGTTGGCAGGCATGTACGCCCAGGGCGAAACCAGTGTCACTGAGCCAGCGCCCACCCGCGACCATACCGAGCGCATGTTGTCTGGGTTTTCTTATTCGGTTAAGCAAGAAGGCAGTAAAATCAGCATTTCCGCTGAAGGCAAGTTGACCGCAACCGATATTGACGTACCCAGCGATATATCATCGGCAGCGTTTTTCCTGGTGGGCGCTTCGATTGCGCCCGGTTCTGACATTTTGCTGAAGCATGTCGGCATCAATCCTACCCGTACAGGCGTGATCTCTATCTTGCGCTTGATGGGTGCAGGTATCGACATATTGAATGAGCGTGTGGTGGGCGGTGAACCCGTGGCAGATTTGCACGTTGTTTATAAGCCTTTAAAAGGTATAGATATTCCTGAAGAACTGGTGCCACTGGCGATTGATGAATTCCCCGTATTATTTGTCGCGGCGGCTTGTGCAGAAGGTCAAACCCGCCTAAGTGGCGCAGAAGAACTCAGGGTTAAGGAGTCAGACCGCATTCAGGTTATGGCGGATGGCTTGCATCTGTTGGGTGTGGATGCACAACCTACCGCAGATGGCATGGTAATCCAGGGCGGAGGGAAAATTGGCGGCGGTGTTGTGGTGTCACATGGTGACCATCGTATAGCCATGGCGTTTGCTATCGCCGGGCTTCGTGCCAGCGCCCCCATTACCATTATAGATTGTGCCAATGTCAATACTTCGTTCCCTGAATTCAAGAATTTGGCAAAAACCTTAGGATTAGCTTTGATCTGCGAAGAAAGCGCAGACGGCAAGGGCAGTTAATGCACATCCCTGTTTTGACGATTGATGGGCCGAGTGGGGCGGGTAAGGGTACAGTCAGCCGAATCGTCGCGAAAAAACTGGGCTGGAATTATCTGGACAGTGGCTCGATTTATCGATCGCTGGCTATTGCATTGCAAAAGACTTCTGTTGATTTAGCCAATGTCAGTGAGATTGTTAAAGTGGCGCAAGTTATGGCGTTAGAGTTTGAGTGTGGTGATGAATTGATTGTCAAGCTCAATGGTGAGGACATTACCAGCCGGTTAGGGCTTGAAAGTACCGGCCATATCGCTTCACGGATTGCCGCGCTGCCTGACGTCAGGCGGGTATTGTTGCAGAAACAGCAAGATTTCAGGCAAGCACCCGGGCTGGTTGCAGATGGTCGCGATATGGGGACAGTCGTTTTTCCAGATGCTGAAAATAAAGTGTTTTTAACCGCAAGCGCCGCAAAAAGAGCTGAAAGACGATATAAACAGTTGATAGAAAAAGAAATTGATGCTAATCTTATACAAATAACAAGAGAAATAGAAGAACGCGATCGCCGCGATATGGAACGTAAAGCCGCTCCATTAGCCATGGCGGTAGATGCTCTTTATATTGACTCTTCGGAAATGACCATAGATGCTGTGGTTGAAGACGTTCTGAATTTAATCCGTTAAGGATTTTTTTGTGACCACATTGTTAAGTGTGGTTTTTTTTAACTTTGATAAAGAAAAGGTTTGTTCGAGTTTCGACA
>PMDM01000208.1:0-124 GCA_003155565.1 Methylococcaceae bacterium
CGCCACGGCGAATTGCTGCGCTTAACGTTGGCATCCGACCAACAATACCGGCTGTGGGTGCCGTTAGCCGAAATCCCAAAAACCCTGCAAGACAGCACCTTATTGTACGAAGACCGCTGGTTTT
>PMDM01000208.1:130-3856 GCA_003155565.1 Methylococcaceae bacterium
GTTTGGCTGGAGTTGCGCTATTCGAAGGATGACATCCTTGAAGCTTATCTGAATACCGCGCCTTATGGCGGCAATATCGTCGGCGTGGCGGCAGCAAGCTTGCTGTATTTTCATAAGCCGGTGTCGCAGCTGACTTTAACCGAAGCGTTGACGCTTGCGGTGATTCCGCAAAACCCTAAGCAACGCTTTCCAAATAAACGCAGTTCGCAGCCAGGTTTGCCGTCTGCATTGCAACAAGTAAAATTGCGGCTGTGGCAAAATTGGCTGGCGGAATTTCCGCAAGATAAGCGATATGCAGCCGATTTTGCCTTGCCCTTAACCGTGTATTCGAAAGCCGACAAACCCTTTCTTGCACCGCACNNAATGAGCAGCACATCCACAGTAGTATCGACAATAAAACCCAGTTTAGCATCAAGCAATCGGTGGATAATTACCTGCAGCAAAACCGGTCGATGGGAATCCATAATGCGGCGGTGTTGCTGCTGGATACCCAAACTATGCAGGTCAAGGCGCTGATCGGTTCAGCTAATTACCGGGATGTTGGCATTAAAGGTCAGGTCAACGGCACGCTGGCGAAACGTTCACCGGGTTCGACGTTGAAACCGTTTATCTATGCCTTGGCGTTGGATCAAGGGCTGCTGCATACGCATACGGTTATTGCCGATACGCCGACTTCGTTCGGCCCGTACAATCCAGAGAATTTCGATAGCCGCTTTTTGGGGCCGATTACCGTTCAGGATGCGCTGATTCGCTCGCGAAATATTCCGGCGCTTAACACATCAGCGAAACTGAAACACCCTTCGCTGTACGGTTTTTTGCAGCAAGCTGGCATCAGCGGATTAAAACCCGAACAACATTACGGCTTGTCGTTGGCATTAGGCGGCGGTGAAGTGACGATGCTGGAACTGGTGCAACTGTATGCCATGTTGCCTAATCAGGGACGATTACGGCAAGTACAATATCGTGCAGATCAGAAAGAGCCAACTGCACCCGAAAGAGCCTTATTAAGTCCCGCAAGCGCCTTTATTACACTGGATATGCTTAGTCATAACCCGCGTCCAGATACTAAACACCCAGCTTACCCCAAAGTCGCCTGGAAGACTGGCACTTCCTGGGGCTTTAAAGATGCGTGGTCGGTGGGTATCGCCGGACATTATGTCTTGGCTGTTTGGGTCGGGAATTTCGATAACCAAGGCAATACTGCTTTTACCGGCGTAAAGGCCGCAGGCTCATTATTTTTTACTTTGATTGACAGCTTACGCAATCAACATTTGCTTGAAGGCTTCGATGATGAACTTTTGCCGCCGAAACCGGATTCAGTTACCCAAGTAAATGTCTGCGCCGCCAGCGGCGATTTGCCGAATGAGGATTGCCCGTCAATGGTCAAAACTTGGTTTATTCCAGGTAAATCGCCGATCAAAACCAGTACACTGCATAAAGCCGTTTATTTCGATGCCAAAGGCGAAGTGATCTGCAAAGGACAACCTTATAGCCGCCGCGAAATCTACGAGTTGTGGCCGAACGATATGGCGCTTTTATTCAATGAAGCAGGCATGCCTCGCCGCCAACCGCCTATCTTACCCAGTTGCTATGATAATCTCAACAGCGAGACAGCATTGGAAATCGTATCACCGTCATCAATCGGCGTTTATACGCTGAAAATAGGAAAGCCATCTTCTATCGGCCTTAAAGCAAAAAGCAAAACGAATGGTGAAATTTTCTGGTTCGCCAATAAAAGTTTTATTGGCAAAGCGAAAGCTTCGGAAACCTTATCTTGGACACCCGATAACCCCGGTACTTACCGGCTACGTGCAGCAGATGAAAAGGGTCACGCAGCGACGAAACAGTTAAGCATAGCATTTGTTCGTTAACTAGAGTTTAGAGTAAAAGCAGCCTTCAATCTCTGAATAGACTGCAGCCACGTTCCCAATTTTTGCCCTGTTAAGCTTGGATAACAGGGCTTACGCTCAAACTATGCTCGAGAGACAGCTATTGCCGTCTCTGGCGGTTTGAATATTCGGGACTTTGGGTTCCACCAGTCCCGAATGCTAACTTGCCATAAAATCCGGTGCAATCCCAAACGTATTCTGCCTGCCGTAATGGGCTGTGTTGTCCGCCAAGGTGTCCATTGGCATAATCCGGTCAAGTGCTCTTTCGGCAACAACGCCAGTAACTGGGGCAAGGCGTAAGCCAAGGTGACAATTTGCACCCAGCGATGCAACACCTGTCGCGTCTATTGCCAGGTTTCCTGCAAGCCCCAGGCATGTTTGATCTGGTTGAACATGGGTTCGCAACACCAACGTTTTTCATAAAAGGTAAGGATGCTTTCGGCGCTCAGTTCCGTCAGTGTGCTAAGCAGCAGCCTTGTACCGCTTAAGCGACCTTGTACGTCTTCAAATTGTACCCAAACTGCTTTGACCCTCTGGCCACCCAAAAACCGTGCCATCACCACGGCACTTCGATAACGGACAATTTGTACCTTGCCATATAGGGTCAAGGTAGTCCTTTGCTCAGGTAATGCCGCCATACTGTTGGCCCCATACTGTTGGCCGTATACTTTTCGCCATAGCGCCGGGGTCGGCCACGTTGCCGTTGTTCGGACAATACCGGACAGGCATAGAGCGCCGTGTCTTTGCGCACTTGCCCAATCACGCCATAACCTTGCCCTGTGGCATGGCGAATGACTTTCTGCCGCATATACCAACTGTCCAGCAACACAATGGCTTTCAGGGCCACCGAACGGACTGCCCGCAACAAGGTTATGGCGATGTCCAGCTTATTCGTGTTTCCCGCCTGACGCATAAGCCGAACCGATTCAATAGCGGAATCGCCACCGACCGTTGCCCCTGGGTCAGCACTGTGCTCAAGCTGACCCAGCATTGCCCGCGCACATAGTCTGGACGGTTCACTTGCGCCCGTGCTGGTGGTGGATTGCCACCGAAGGCGCCTTGGTCGAACTGCGCAACACCACGGTGTCATCGATGACCAACAATGCTTTTGGCATCGGGTGAGCCAGTGCCACCAACCGAGTCAACTGCAACCCCAACGCCAACCACGACCAGCGCCCGGTTTGCAGCCACTTGTAATAACTCCCCCAATGCCGGTGCATGGACAAGGCCAAATACGCGTCGGTCACAAAACCGGTCGAGGTCAATAGCGCATCAAATAGTAATTCCAGAAAAGTTGGAATCGATCTTGACGGTAGCGCTTCGCACAAATAGGTCGTCCAGCGAAAAAGGGCAGCGGGAATAGAACGGTATCCCTGGGTAGTCAGGGCGGCCTCCGTAGAAAGTTTTTCCTACGGAAAACCGCGCTTTAATCACCTTGCTTTAATTGAAAAAAGTTGATTAAAGCGCGGTTCCTCATACCCTACGCGATGTCAACTTTTTTCTCGCTTTTTCTTAAAAAATCGCCGGTTCTTAGCTCCTGAAACTCTAAACTCTAGTTTCAGTACACAAACGCTAAATAATGCACCCCTATCGCGCGAGCGGTTTAGTCCCCTGGCCGAAAACTCCCGTTTAAATCAATATATATTTGCCAATTGCCACTGGCTGCTTTTTAAAAAAGATAATTGTTTTTCAGAAGTCTTTGTGGATAATGATGGGCACGAGCTATATTTCATAGTCGATAGGCACTACTGGAAAAGCCTATCTTCTTTATTATGAAGTCCTGCGTGGTAGGTACTCGATTTAGTTGATATTGAGTTAGATCGCTGTTAAACCGCCA
>PMDM01000352.1 GCA_003155565.1 Methylococcaceae bacterium
TAAGGCGACCGCGATGCGCCATACCAATGACGATTTCCTTCACCCCTTTAGCGCCGGAATTTTGAATGAATTCGTCTAAAATCGGAATCAATGACTCGCCACCCTCAAGCGAAAAACGTTTCTGGCCCACAAATTTATTCTGTAGATAATGTTCGATGCCTTCCGCAGCGGTCAATAATTGTAAAAGCCACAGTTTTTTTTCGGATTCTATTCTTAAATCAGTCGTGTAGCTTTCGATGCGAGTAATGACCCAACGTCTAATATGCGTATCGACGATGTGCATATACTCAGATCCGATACTGCCGCAGTAAATTTCCTGGAGACGGTTGATAATTTCCCGCAAAGGCAGTCGGTCAGCCCCATAGAGAGCACCGGTATCAAATAAGGTATCCATATCCAGTTCGGACAGACCGTAATAAGCGGGATCCATGTCAGTGGGATATGGAATGTCGGCTCCAAGTGGGTTATTGCTAGCAATCTGATGTCCACGAACGCGGTAATGATTAATCAACCGTGCGACGGCTGATTGTTTTTTTACGCTTTCTTCAGTAAACCCTTGGAGCTGTGCAATTCTGCTTTGCGGTTTTAATGCCAGTTGCCCAAAACGTTCTACGATGGGGCTGTGTGCAATCTCATATGTGGCCCCGTTATGTATTTCACGGAATTGTGTTCGCCAGCCCGGTTCAACCGATTCTGGGTCTTCCAGAAATCGCTCATAGAGATCTTCAATAAAAGTGGCATTACCACCGTTAAGAGAGGAAGAGTCTTGAAAAAATTTAAGTAGTGACATTTAGAGAGATATCCACATAATTCTGCGTAAGTTACTTACAAAAAGAACTTCAAAAAACCAAAAAAGTTTCCTTTAATATTTTTAATACACGGAATGACCTAGCTAACAGGCCACGCCAGTTTAAATATGCTCAAATCCTTCCTTAGGATTACGAGGCTAGCAGAAAAAGCCTTACCCATCTAACCAAGATAAAGACTATTCCTAACGAATTTTATATAGTTAAATCTATACTAGTATATTAACAAGGTATAGCATTTTATTCGACAAAAACTATGCTATAGTTTGATTTTAAAGCATTATCGTTTGGTTCACCTAACAAGGTTAGTATATTTATGCCAGAAAAGAAAAATATCGTCATCAAAGTTAAGTACCCCACACCTGGAAAAACGTCAGGGAAGTCAACTTCGGCTTCAGGCATGATAACGGAATGGAATTTTAAACGGATAGGATTAGCGCTTGGCAGTGTCTTGATGATACTCATGGCGTTATTTTATTTCTCAGGCAGTGACGATCAAAAGAGCGATACCAACACACAGTTAGCCCTGCCAGAGCAAGCTGCTGAAATTAAAAGCCAGTCCGATGTGGCTATTAACACTACAGAAAAACCCAAATTAGATAATAGTAAACTAGTTGTCAGGGCGCAATTAACCAGTGGAATCAAAAAAAGCGAACCTGTTGATACCATAGCTTTGCCACTAAAAGTAGATAAAAAAGAAACCTTATGGATCCATTATTTTATTGAATTAAAAGGGATGAAAGGTAAAGCCGTTTTCCATGAGTGGTGGCTAAATGGTGAGCTTATATCGCGAAAAAAAGTGAATATATCCGCTGACCCCTGGCGTACTGCAAGCAAACAAGTCATTACCTACACGACAAATAATGATTGGATAGTCAGAGTGGTCGATGAATCAAGAAATAAGTTAGCTGAGCAAAGCTTTAATCTGAAATTGAAATGAGTGTAACTTACTAAGTAAGCGATAAGATAATCTATTATAGGCAGTAAATAATTATTACCTTATAAATGAAAATGTTACAATAAGCTTTAAGTATTTATCCAGGAATAGTAATAATGACTGATTATAAAGACCTTTCGGAAAATGAACTGAAGACAGTTATCGAAAGGGCAGCAACCGCGTTAAAAAACAAGCAAGCGAATAAACGAAAAGAAGTTATTGCCAAGATTAAAAAGTTGGCCGCATCTATCGACGTTAATGTAGAAATACATGAGGATGGGAAAAAAGCCCACCGTGGAGCTTCAAAAGTTCCCATCAAGTACCGTCATCCCCATGATGCTGAAAAAACCTGGACGGGGCGAGGAATGACACCTAAGTGGATGCAGGTCTTACTCGATAAGGGGCATGATCGTTCTGAATTTAAGGTGTAGTTTAAGCATAATAATGACTGGCACATTTATCTTAAGGAATCTTTGAACGAGCTGATTAATTTTAAGGTTCGAACCGTTCGTCCTGAGCCTTTCGCCTACGCTCAGGAGAGCCTTGTCGAAGGATTTAAGCAGATTCCTTGGGTTAACAAACGGATTTTTAAACTTGCCAAGTTAAGCGTAATAAATAACCAAAACCATTCTTTACAACTTACGGGTAATTTCAACGTAATAATAGAAATATACACATCAGTATAAGTTAATCAATATAACGCTTGATTAACCCCCCATACTCATCAATCCTCCGATCACGAAGATAAGGCCAGATTTGCCGAACGCGCTCGGTTCGAGCTTTGTCGATAGTAGAAATCAACAGTTTTGGTTCAGAAGAGTTGGCACTGGTTAATATGTCCCCCTGAGGCCCAGCAATAAAGCTATTGCCCCAGAATTGTATACCCGCACCTGAATCCGGCGCTTTCTCAAACCCGATGCGATTACAGGCGACAACCGGAATGCCATTAGCAATCGCATGAGAACGCTGGATTGTTATCCAGGCATCTAACTGACGTTGCCGTTCATCATTACTGTCAACAGGATCCCAGCCAATAGCGGTAGGATAAATCAGTATTTCAGCACCTGCTAAAGCCATCAATCTTGCCGCTTCAGGAAACCACTGATCCCAGCAGATCAACACGCCCAGTTTGCCGATGGAGGTTTCAATCGGTTTAAAACCGATATCGCCTGGGGTAAAATAGTATTTCTCGTAAAATCCGGGGTCATCCGGGATGTGCATTTTCCGGTATTTTCCGGCAAGACTGCCATCCTTATCAAAGACAACAGCTGTGTTATGGTAAAGTCCTGCTGTCCGTTTTTCGAACAGCGTTGAGACAATCACAATCCCTAGTTTTTTTGCTAATGCAGATAGAATCTCCGTGGTAGGGCCAGGAATCGGCTGGGCGAGTTCAAAATGTTGGTAATCCTCGTTCTGACAGAAGTAAGGATCAAGGTGCAGCTCGGATAACACCACCAGATCAGCATGGTTGGCAGCGGCTTCATGAATTTTTGCGGCAGACAAATCAAAATTTGTCTGCCTGTCTTGATTACAAGGTTGTTGAACAGCACATACGGTGAATGTTGTTTTCATAAAGGGTATGTCAGGAACGATAATTCGTTCATTTTAACGAATTGAAATCATGCATGACAGGTAATTTAGAGTTTCTTGTTTGAAATAATTGCAAAGTAAAGGAACTGGCCGGATAGATATACTAGAATAGCTAGCTATAAAACGAGGCTTATCCACCATCTTTAGTTTGTTTACCTGAAAGGTTTTAGGGATAATGGGACTGTAATTTAACTGTTAATACAAAAAGGCATAGTAGCATGACAGAACAGATCAGCAGCGGCATTGAACTCATGTTTGCAGGTATGGGAATAGTGTACTTATTTCTTATCATGCTGGTGGTTGCAATCAACCTTATGTCTGCGGTGATACTGCGTTATTTCCCGGAGTCATCGCCAAAATTTCGAAGTGAGTTCAGCGGTATTGATAAGAGTACGGTTGCCGCTATTTCAGCAGCAGTCCATCATTATCGAAGCAAACATCATTGATCGTTTATAGCTTTTGATTTTTACTCCACTAATGACCGGGTTGAAATACGAGCGGCAGGTTTAAGAGATGACAACAAAAATGGCAACAAAAAACAAAAAAAAGCCTTTGGCTATTACCGAAGTTGTGCTGCGTGACGCACATCAATCAATTCTTGCAACCCGCTTGCGGATTGAAGACATGCTGCCCATTTGCGGCAAGTTGGATGAAATCGGGTATTGGTCGATGGAGTCCTGGGGTGGCGCTACCTTTGATGCCTGCATCAGGTATTTGGGCGAAGATCCCTGGGAACGCTTACGCTTGCTTAAAAAAGCAATGCCTAAAACACGTCAGCAGATGTTGCTGCGTGGCCAAAACCTGTTAGGTTATCGCCATTATGCCGATGATGTTGTCGA
>PMDM01000081.1 GCA_003155565.1 Methylococcaceae bacterium
AAAAGATACCACTTGTCGCCGTCTTCAGGTGTAACCAAGGTAGCAAATTGACGGGACAGTAATTTCTTGCGCTCCAACCCAAGCAGACCAGCGGCGGTAAGGTTTATTTCAGCGATTAGTCCGTCGTGCGAAAGGGAGATGTAACCGACTGGAGCAAAATCATAAAGATCCACATAACGGTCATGAGATTCTTCCAGGGCGGCATTAACGCGCAGCAATTCCTCATTCTGCATTTCAAGNNATGTTAGGTTCAGGCGGTTTCTTACTCATACGGAATTTTGCATCTGTTATGAAGATTTTAGAAAAAATCAGGCCCACTTTGAAAGGTGGGTAGCTTTAGCTCTTAGATATTTCCACAGATACCAGCGGCGATTATGCAAAGAGTCTTAATAAAAGACATCATAACCCTTTACCCACAACTAAAATTGACTAAATACGGGTAAGTTTAAACAAACGACACAAAAGTCCCATAGGTTTAACAAATGATCACAATTGTGAGTCATATGGACTAACTAACGATGAGATGACTGTCATCTGGCAAAACCACACCTTGGTTTATAAAGATTAGTCTCAAAATTTGTATGCTGGTTGGTAGCAGGAAAGTATTCACTAAATACGCGACCGACTGCACTTGGCCAGTTTTGAAGAAAAAGTATCGAATTATGCCAGCAGCTGCTTTTACAAAGGGTAGAACCCAGTGCAATAGCCTTATCATTGTTGGTTGATTTGAATCGTTTCTTGCATTATTCTAGAAAAATCAGTTGGGCCTTCCANNCTCAACTGATTTTTTTACGATAATCAGGATTTTAACCTGAACTTCACCTGAAATTCCGCGCCGGGCGTACGGTTTACCAGATCAACATGCGCTCCCATTGATTCCGCCAATTGGGCGACCAAAGCCAGACCGATACCTGTACCTGGCTGGGTGCGGGTCAGTTCGTCTCCCGCCCGATAAAACAAGCGAAATATTTTTTTCATTTGTTCTTTCTCAACCCCCGACCCGTAATCACGTACATAAAAAACCAGTTCTTTTCCCTTATCGTTGATGTTATGGCCTATATCTATGGTTTTATGTTCTGACTGCTTGGAAAATTTGACCGCATTATCGACCAGGTTGATCATTATCTGGAAGAAGCCATCAACATCCACTTTTACCTCAACATCTGCTGGTTCGTAGGTGGGCGGAATCAGTTTCAATTGATAATTCGCCGCTTCTATCTGGGCAGCGACTTTTGCCTGAACCTGTTGTAATAACGCTTTGGCATTCACTGAAACCAGTTGCGTTTTTTCTTGGTGGTTATCTAATCGCGCCAGTTGCAGCACATTGGCGATCAAGCGCGACAGACGCTCGCTTTCAAAATAGATATAATCGTAATAGTTTTTTTTGCGGGTTTCATCTGCCACCCAATCCGAGCGCAACATCTCTGAGTACATCCGTATAGAAGTCAACGGCGTTTTCAATTCATGGCTGACAGATGAAATAAAATTGCGCTGTTGTTTAGCCAACTCGATCTGTCCTGCTCCCAGCCGATAAAAAAGGATAAATCCGGCAGGGATAATCAAAGCCAACGCCAAACTGACCAGACCCAGTACCTGCTTACCAGAACCGGACGATAAGGCGCTTGAATTCACAAGTATTTCCATTTGTTGAAACGGCGATAACAGGGCGCGGCGGAATAACAACACTTCACTGGCAACTTCAGTAATTTTAAATTGTTGCAGTACATTGCCCTTATCAACGATTATCACGCTGCTGAGCGGTAGGCCGTCGGTGGTATCAAGTATCGGTTGTACCAACCTTTGAAGGAATTGTTCGTCAACAATCAGCCCTTGTACATAACGCGACTTACCGTTCCAGGCGTTACGATAAAAACATAAATAGCGTCCGCTTAAGGTGATCAGTTGCAATGCGCTGACTTCACTCTCAAAACTGAGTATGCTGACCGGAAGCTGATTCTCAACAGCGACTTGTCCGTTTTTATTGGGTTTCGGTTTGGCTTGTTGCGAACTGACTATTGGCTGTTCAAGTTCGATTTTCCTTTCTGTCATCACGGAATCAGCCGCCGTTTGCGCTGCCCGGCTGCGATTAAATATAGCGCTGGCTTTCGATTGATCCGGGATTTTTACCGTTTCTTTTCTGGCTTGCTGCCGATAATTGTCTTGGGATTGTTTTAGTTCATAGCCGCTTGCTTCATTTGGTTTGCGTTTTTGTTTCCATAACGAGGTTTCGATATTCAATTGCTCCAATTTTTCATCACTCAGCGTTAAACTTTTTGGGCTAGGTGCTGCCGGACTTAGTGTTTTTTCGCCTAGTTTTTTTGATTCGCTAGCTCCAATTGCGGATAA
This sequence comes from Methylococcaceae bacterium, assembly GCA_003155565.1. GTDB lineage: Bacteria > Pseudomonadota > Gammaproteobacteria > Methylococcales > Methylomonadaceae > Methyloglobulus. The sequence continues at coordinate 2,347 of PMDM01000081.1, forward strand.
TTGATCGCGGTCACCGGATTTAAGATTTTCATCAAAGCGTTTTGTTTGCATACGCGATTCCTGTGGCATCGCATTATCTTTTTTTAAGTCTTTTGTCCCCACTTTGTCCTTACCGACATTTGCTTCGTCTTCTTCGGGTTCATTAAATGCTAGCAAGCTGCGTAGCTTTTCTTTTAATGCAATTCGCGTCGCTAGTGCGTCAGCACTGAGTCCTGATTGCAGGTTGGTTTGAAGCTGGGCGTTAAGTTCCGGCAATGCCGGGATGTGAAACGAACCGTCTGGATCGACTTGAAAATAGCCAATCAAACCGGGCATGTCGCTCTTCGGGGGCACAGCCGATAAGGGTGAAAAATTAACCGTTGTCGATTGCAATAAGGAATTTTCCAGGACATTGAAAAAACTGTATTCGGCAATTGGCCTGTCCTGTTCAGGTTGCAGTTTCTCCAGCAATTGCCGTTCAATACGTTCCACCAGCAATTCCGCTTGATTGCACTGGGTATACCAGGTTTCGTTTTCCAGTTGCGAATATACTTTGTGCAGCAAAAAATAAACTGGCAAAGAAATGCCGATAAAAAATACTAGCAGCCATAAAACCAAACGTTTTTTAGCCTTATCGGGATTAAGGTAACGGTTCGAGTTAACGGCTTTCATGACTAAACAAGCGATAACCTTCACCACGTATCGTCAACAAAACCTTCGGCTGTTTTGAATCAGCTTCGATTTTGCGACGTAGCTTGGCAATATGAATGTCCACCGTGCGGGTTTCTATGGTTTCAGGCTGCCGATATCCCCATACTTTTTCCAGTAGCTCATCACGGGACACAGGTCGTTCGGGATGTTGCTGCAAATAGTGCAATATTTCAATTTCCCGGCGGGTAAATTGCTGCGGTCTGTCCGTATCCATTTGTTTCAGGTTGGCGGTGTCGATACGAATATTACCGACCGAAATCACCGCCGTCGGCTTTGTCCGCTTCATCGTCCTTTTCAGGACACTTTCCACACGCAAAACCAGTTCCCTGACCGAAAAAGGCTTACCGATATAATCGTCAGCACCCAAAGTCAATCCGGTAATAATGTCTTGTTCCGTCGTTTTGGCGGTCAGCATAATGATCGGTAGCTGCAAGTCCTTTTCCCTGATCCGGTTGCACACCGTAAACCCGTCGATATACGGTAACATCACGTCCAATAAGATCAGGTCATATACCTGGTTCAACGCTTTCTGTAAGCCTTGTTTACCGTCCATCGCAGAATCGACTTCATAACCGTGAAAGACAAACACGTCCATTAAGCCTTGCAGGATGGCTTGTTCATCTTCAACGATCAATAATTTAGGCTTATAGGTCATATCGCTTTTTTGAAATCAATAAAATATTTTTGCAGTTTACCCTTATCAATTTTTAGATTGTAAAAATCATGTAAATCATTTCCCCAAACTTTTTACAATTCTGGCGCTACAAAAGCAATCGCCACGAGCATATGCTGTCCTCGACCTATTAACTCATTGAGGAAATCGACATGAACAACACACTTAAATCATTCACTAACATTTTATATATAAACCGCTTCGGATTGCTGATATTCGGCTGTTTGAGCCTGGTCACGGCGATTGTTTTGGCAACCGTTCCCAGTATCACTGCCCCGCCGAAACAAACAGACCAAATCAAGATTACGACAAAATTATCGCAAACAAAGTTGGTCAAAGGCGATATCAATACAGTCTACCTGGATGTCAACATCAAACCGCCGAGCATTGACGTTAAACAATCCGCGCAACGAGCCAGCGATTTAATCGTCGTGCTGGACAGTAGCGGTTCAATGTCCGAGGCCAATAAAATGTCTTTTGCCAAGGAGGCGATACACGACTTGCTGTCACGGTTAAATGACAACGACCGTTTTGCCTTGGTGTCTTTTGCAGATGGGGCCATTATTCATTCGCCGCTGGTAGCCGTCAATTCCGACCAGCGAGCCCAGTTAAACGCAATGGTCAACAACATACAAGCCAACGGCGGCACCAATATGAGCGAAGGCCTGAACAGCGCGGTACGGTTACTGGCCGACAAACGCCAAACCATNNGAAGGAATCGGTATTGTCGTCAATCGGCATGGGACTGGATTTTAACGAAATCTTGATGAGCTCACTGGCCGATTACGGCATGGGCAATTACGCCTATCTTGAAAACTTATCTGGCTTAGGCGAAATATTCGCCCGCAACCTGAACGCGACACGCGCTATTTTTGCCGCGAACAGCACAATGACAGTAACCGTTGCTGACGGTGTTGACTTGATTGATGCGGCAGGTTATCCGATCAGCAAGGACGGAGCAAATACCTACAGTGTCACAACCGGGCAATTACTCGGAAATAGCGACAAAAAGTTCGTCATGACGTTTAACGTCAAAGCACAAACCACTGGTGACCTATCGCTTGGCAAAATGCACCTGTCTTATCAGGTTCAGGGCGAGAACCTGCAACAAGCCATTGCACAACAACAGCTAACCTTGGCGGCCGTCGAACCTGAACGCAGACAGGAATCGGTGGCTTCTATCGACCGTGATGTTTATCAACAAAGTTGGATAAAAAACAACCTCGGCCTGATGCAGAAAAAACTCAGCCATTGGGTACGTGAAGGCAATAAGGACAAGGCCGACCAGGTTATCAATGAATACCGTCAAGAAGTTGCCAAAGCGGAAAAACAGGCCGCTATGCCTCTGGCTTCACCAGAATTGGACGAAAAAATAAGCGCCATGAAAAGCAGCGTAGCCGACGCTTTCAACGGCAATCGTGCGGATCAGGAAATAAAACGTAAACGCGCGGCCAAGAGCCTACAAATTGGCAGTATCAAAGAGCAACGCGCCGAAGATCACAAATAACCGTAACCAAGCATCCCCTCACCTTTGAGTGAGGGTGAAACCAGGAACAAGACCATGACCATTTTGACAAGAATTTCACGTTTATTTAAAGCCGATATACACGGCATCCTGGACAGCCTGGAAGAACCGGAATCCATCCTGAAACAGGCTGTGCGGGATATGCAGGATGAGATCGACAATGCATCGTTAGCCATCGATGCGTTGTCCAGGCAACAAGAACGCTTGCAAGAAAAGCAACAAGCCCTGACCGCGAACATTCAGGAACTACAGCAACAATTGCACTTTTGTCTGGCTGAAAAAAATGAAGTCTTGGCAAAATCGGTCATCAGGAAAAAACTGCAAGCCGAACTGTCGCTTAATGAATTGTCACGACAAACAAAAAACATCAATGAAGAAAGAAACCAGAAAATCAAGGAAACCGACGAACGCAAGGAAAAATTGCAAGCCATACGCGACAAACTGGCGTTATTTGCCGAGCAGACCGAATCTAGCCATGCCTCTACCGTGACCGGATCGAACACAACGATAACGCAGGATGATGTTGACTTGGCCTTTCTCTATGAAAAACAGCGCCATGCCGAAGCATCACACAAAGGAGATAAATCATGAAACCCAATGCTTTACTGCAACAAATAGTCATTGCCTTGGCGTTAACCTGCTTAGCCGCAGCCAACGATTTCATATTCAGCCAATTTTTTACCGGACAGTTAAGCACCAAATTAAACCTCTCAATCATCGTTTTTTGTTATCTCGGTTATTTAAACCGGCAAAGCCATTTGCCAGCAGGCCGAATA
>PMDM01000048.1 GCA_003155565.1 Methylococcaceae bacterium
ATTCTGTTCCAATCATGGGCGTTTTAATTACGTACAGGTAGAATTACATATTAAAATCATTGGCCAGCGTATTCTCCAACCCCAAGTAATAATAATTATCGCCATAACTCACAATCCGTTGATGGGGCAGGATATCCAGGTCGGCCAAGTAAATAATGGCTTGGGTTTTAATCAGGCAATAAACTTCCTCGCCTTCCATCAAACCCATCTGCTGACAAGCGCCGAGGGTGATTTCAGCCAGGATAGTCCAGCCGCAGTCGATTTGAACAAGCATGCTGTCGTTATTGGGGATCAAGGCGCAGATTTGTCCCTTCACCTGGTTTTGGATGGAAATGCCTGAAATATAATTGCGTGATAATGCCACATCACTCGCCCGTATCGAGACCTTACATTGGCTATTGACTGGCAATTCTTGACGTAGCCGTAAGGTTAACGGCAAGCCGTTGGAATGTGCCATTGTCGTTCCAGTCGACGGGTCGTGTTTAGTGATGTTAACTGGAATTATGTTGTCAACCTGACGGATACCCAAATGACGCAATACACTCGAATGCTTCGCGATTTCACGAAGCGACCCGCTACGTAACACTTGCCCTTTGTCCATGACGATAAGCTGCTCGGTCAGTTCCAGAATCTCGCCTAATGACTGACTTGCATATAAAATCGGCAAATCCAACTCATCCTGGGATCGTCTTAAGATGGGCAAGAGTTGCGACCGATAACCCTGGCCGAGAGTTGCAAAAGTCTCATCAAGCAACAAAAGACGTGGTGATTTCAGTAATGAACGTGCCAAGGCCACCCGTTTGCGTTCATTGGCGGACAACTGGATTAATTGACAATTGAGAATGGACTCCAACTCCAATATTTCAATCAAGAACTCAAGCTTCAATCGCCGTGGTGCCAAGGTGCGGTTAAAAGCAGAGGTTAACGTTTCATATACGCTTTCGGTTGAGCTCGTGATGTCGGACTGGAATACAGCGCTGATGGGGCGTTGCTCACGCGGCATCATGATCCCTTTACGGCTGTCGAATAACAGCTTGCCGTCGAGTACAATCCGGCCGCTTTGGGGCTGGATAAGGCCAGCAATCAAGCCCAGGATTGTGCTTTTGCCAGCGCCAGTCTTGCCGTACAAGCCGGTGTTGATGTCATTCAACTCCAATTGGCTGTTCAACACAAAATTGCCGCGCCGCAGCTTTACATCCATCTCCAATAACATAGCTACCCCTTTACCCTGAAAAACACCCGGTTGACCTATAGCTTCCTATAACCAACCGGGTATCGATGATTAACCTGCAACCGCCAATATCACTGCGCCTGCCTTGAATACCGCCGTTATAGCCTGACCTTTTTTTAACCCCAAGTTTTCCACGCTGTCATTGGTGATCGTGGCCGCAACTAGATCGCCGCCCTTCAATTGAATATCCACTTCGGCATTGACAGCGCCCAGCTTGACAAGGGTTATTTCACCTGCCAACTGGTTACGGGCGGACAATTTATAGCCACCGAAATCGGTCACAAGGATAATTTGCGGTGCTTTAACCAGGGCGACCACATCTTTGCCGGACTTAAGGCCAAGGTTCTCAACCGAGTCTTTGGTGATGGAAGCGATGATGGTTTCGCCGCCTTTTAAGCCGATGATCACTTCGGCATTGACTGCGCCGATGTTGACTTCTTTGACAGTTCCTGAGAACTGGTTACGTGCACTTGTAAGCATGGGATTCTCCATTGATGATTAATGTAAAAGCGAGGTGCCTTTGATTTGGGCAAAGACAAGTAAACCGATTTTTAACGCTAATAGCTGTGCTGATTTACGGGTTACGTGCGACAGCAAGGTAAGCTGACCGACTTGTAACTGCACAACGGTTTGACCGTCAAGGTCATCAGTAATTCCGGTGATTGTCGCCGATAACACATTGAGTATACTGGTCTGGCTAGGTGCCTGCAAAGTGATGCTGACGTCGCGGGCATGAATCTGTACCCGCTGCTTGGTTCCTGGTGGCGCATCGACCATCGGCAGGCTCAGGCTGCCTCCCTTAAAGTCAACATTGGTCAGCCTGAATTCCGGTTCATGGCTGGTGATTACGGCTTGCCAGACTACAGCGGCTTCCTTTTCTTTAGCAAGTGGCAGATCAATTCGCCCCAAGGTTTCGTTTATGTTACCAGATGCCTGGACATGGCCGTTTTCCAGCAGCACCAGGTAATCAGCCAATTGCGCCGCTTCTTGCTGAGAATGGGTGACATAGACTATGGGAATATTGAATTCCTGCTGCAATGTGAGCAGATAAGGCATGACTTCCTGCTTGCGCCTTGAATCCAGGGAGGCCAAGGGCTCGTCCATCAACAGGATGGTGGGATTGAGTATCAGCGCCCTAGCGATGGCGACCCGTTGCTTTTCGCCGCCGGATAAGTGATCCGGCATCCTGTCCAGCAGAAGGTTTATGCCTAATAACGTGGTTATTGCCGTTAGCTTATCATTTATGAAAGGTTGTTTACTGATTCGCTTCAAACCGAAACGTAAATTATCAAGCACCGTAAGATGTGGAAATAAGTTCGCTTCTTGAAACACATAACCCAGGTTACGTTGATAAGTGGGCAGGAACAGGTTCTTTTCGCTGTCTTGCCAGACGTTGCCATTGATACTGAACTTACCGTGAGGCGGATGTTCCAATCCGGCCATACACCGTAACAAGGTCGTTTTACCGCATCCAGAAGATCCCAGTAAGACTGTCACACCTGAACCGGGCAATACCAAATCAACATCAAATTGGAAATCACCGTAATTTAGTTGAAAGCGCGCGGTGATTGCTCCGATACTCATTTGAATGGTTGGGCGGCGGGTTGGGTTTTTAACACGCTGTACAGGATAAACAGCACGGTAAAGGAAAATACCAGCAAGCCGCCCGCCAACCAGTGGGTTTGTGGGTATTCCAGGGCTTCGACATGGTTGTAGATTTGCACAGACACCACACGGGTAATGCCTGGGATATTGCCGCCGACCATCAACACCACGCCGAATTCGCCGACGGTATGGGTAAAACCTAAGATGGTGGCGGTCAAAAAGCCGGGTTTAGCTAGCGGCAGGACAATACTGAAAAACGTATCCAGCGGACTGGCGCGTAAGGTGGCTGCGGCTTCCAAAGGCTGCCGTCCAATCGCACTGAACGACGCTTGCAAGGGTTGAACCACAAACGGCATGGAATATAAAACCGAAGCGACAACCAAGCCGCCGAAGGTAAAGGGTAAAGTACCTAAGCCTAATGTTTCGGTGATTTGCCCGACCACGCCATTCGGCCCCATCAGGATAAGCAGATAAAAGCCCAGCACGGTAGGTGGAAGCACCAATGGCAAGGCCACCAAAGCATTACAAAATCCTTTCCAGCGGGATTGCGCCCGTGCCAGCCACCATGCCAATGGAGTACCAACTATCAGCATGATGGTGGTCGAGAGGCTGGCAATTTTAAAGGTCAGCCATAAGGCGGCGAGGTCTGCTTCATTCAGCATGGCTGGGTTTTACTCTGGCAAGTTATAGCCGTATTTTTTTATAATCGCTAAAGCCTCCGGCGATTTTAAAAACGCCAGTAAAGCTGATGCCGCCGGGTTCGGTTCGCCTTTCTTAAGCAAAATAGCATCCTGCCGGATTGGATTATGCAAGTTATCAGGCACTATCCAACCTGAACCTTCGCTAATTTTGCCGTCCGTGCCGATGACTTGCGATAACGCGATAAAGCCCAATTCGGCATTGCCGCTGCTGATGAATTGCTGGGTTTGGGAGATATTGTCGCCCAGGACAAACAACGGTTGCAGCTTGTCCAGCAGACTTAAGTTTTTCATCGCTTCTTCCGCCGCCTGACCGTAAGGTGCGATTTTAGGATCGGCCAGAGCCAAATGTTTAAACCCGCCTTTGCCCAGGATTTGGCCTTGGTCATCGACGTAACCCGCCCTTGCCGACCATAAGACTAATTTACCAATCGCATAGGTAAATCGGGTGTTGGCGACACCTTTACCGGACTCTTCCAGTTTCTTGGGGTTCTTTTCATCCGCCGACAAAAACACTTCGAATGGCGCAGCATTCTCGATTTGGGCGACGAATTTACCGGATGAGCCGAACGACAGGTTGGCTTCATGTCCGGTTGCCTTATTGAATGCGGCGGCAATCTCGTTCATCGGCTTGGTGAAGTTGGACGCGACCGCCACTAATACCGTTGCAGCCTGCACCGAGAGGCTGAGGCCAAGGAGTAATGATAACGCTAAAATAAGTCTTAATTGTTTGAACAGCATAGTATTCTCCTCAGATTAATT
>PMDM01000221.1 GCA_003155565.1 Methylococcaceae bacterium
GGACCCATCCTTGCTCCGGGTATTGTTTGCGGTATTGTGGGATGGGCATAAATACCGCCGTCGTTCAGAGCATCACGAACGAGTTTGGCTCAATTTGACCGGTTTTTGCCTACGTCCCGGCTTTGGTTGTCCCCTTGATAATTGGCGCATCGAACAACTGTGGAAAATCTATCCTCAGGGCATACAATTCACCAACGAAATTCAAAACTGGAGCGAATGGTGGACGCTATGGCGACGCATTGCTGGTGGTTTAGATGCTAGCTCTCATGAGTTGATTTTTGCGGATATTGCCAACTACATCAATCCCGCTGCTAGCAGACAACCTAGCGTTGCCAAACAAGCTAAACAACGCAGTTATGATGATATGGTACGGCTTGCCGCTGTGCTTGAAAGATTGCCAGTTGTCAGTAAAATACAACTTGCCGAATGGTTGTTGAAACGCCTGCAAAAACCCAATGAACCTAAGCAAACCTGGTGGGCACTTGGTCGAGTGGGTGCAAGGCTACCCTTTTATGGCAGNNNAAGAACTGGATGAAAAAGAAGAAAATCAATTTTTTGGCGAATCCTTACCTCCAGGATTGAAACTAATACATACAAACCTTGAACTTCAATAAGCATAAGCACTGGATGAAACCTAACAAGAACGCACTACATCAACCAAAGATTTATTATTGTTTCTGTATTAGGTATCATTTTGTCAATAACGTATTGAAAAACCTAGGTAATGCTACCTATTGCCTAACATTGGCGCTTCCCGTAATCTATTGCCTGACTGTTTCATGCCGAAATGTTTAAAAATACAGTTTTGAGCCCATCTTTTCTGGTACAGATTATATATTTAATGCTCAGGCTATATTACAATGTATGACATTGAATATACTGCATAAATTAACAAGTTTATCAGTTGATTTTGGGTGTTACTTTTATGACAATTTTATATGAAAAATACAATGCAAGTTCGCCAATTGGAAAGAAAGTCTATACTTCTTCTGTATTGCCATTTTTTAACCTATCATTATTAACTGGTTTGTCGAACTAGAATTTATGTACACAAATTTTTTTGGCCTTACAAAAAAGCCGTTTTCGCTGAATCCTGACCCTAGCTTTCTGTACTTAAGCCCCATCCACAAAAAGGCGCTGACCACTTTAAAATATGGTTTGGTTAGTCAAGCCAGTATCACCGTCATCACGGGCGAAATTGGTTCTGGCAAAACAACCCTGATTATGACGGTATTAGAAAAAGTAGAAAATCAATGTACGGTCGGCTTGATTACCAATACCCACAGCTCTTTTGGCGACCTTTTAACCTGGGTGCTGGCCGCTTTCAATATTCAGCATGAAACCAAAAATAAGGCGGAACGCTACCAGATATTCACTAAATTTCTGGCTGAAGAACACAAAAAACAACGGCGCGTGATTTTGATCGTTGATGAAGCGCAAAACATGGACATTGAAACATTGGAAGAGTTAAGGCTGCTATCCAACGTCAATATAGCCGAACATATAAAATTACAGATGATTCTTGTAGGGCAACCCGAGCTTGTCGAAAAGCTAAACAAACCGGAGCTTATCCAGTTTGCCCAACGTATTTCCATTGAATACCATCTGAAGCCGCTCAGTTTTGATGAAACCCAAAAATACATTGCCCACCGCTTACAAGTGGCGGGTGGCGATCCGGCTATCTTCAATGAAGCTGCAATGGCGGCGGTTTTTTATTACACCGAAGGTGTGCCACGCCTGATCAACAATGTATGCGATCTAGCGATGGTTTTTGCCTTCGCATCGGAAACCAAAAGAATTGGCTGGAAAACCATAGTCGAAGTCGTGAACGAAAGAAAAACTGGTGGTATCAGACGATTTAAGGGGACCATTTCTTCGACAGAGCCTAGCTTGATGGATCGGGCTACAGAAGCTGAGAGGCTACGCAGGGCCATCTTGGATAAGACTAAAATTGATATTTCAAGATCTCTTTGAACTTTACTTATTGATTCGACTCGGTTTTGTTTGAAGCCTTTCGGCATTAAGCTTCATAGAGAGCGAATAGTCAACTTTTTATCTGGAATTCATCCCTCTTTAGAACAGGTACCGCGCTAAGCAGTTTTTTCGTATAAGCATGTTGTGGCTTGAAAAGCACTTGCTCAACACTGCCCTGCTCTATTATTTTACCTTGGTACATCACCGCCACGTCATCGGCTATTTCAGCAACAACGGCGAGGTCGTGGGTAATAAATAAATAACTGATCCCTTGTTCTTTCTGCAAGGCCTTGAGTAGTTCGATAACCTGCGCTTGCACCGAAACATCCAGTGCACTCGTCGGTTCATCGCATACAATCAGTTTTGGATTTAAAGCCAGGGCGCGGGCAATACCCAATCTTTGACGTTGCCCACCGCTGAAGGCATGCGGATNNAAAATTCATGCGGATAACGTAGTGCGGAATCTTCTGCCAAGCCGACTTGTTGCAGCAAGTCCCGCACTCGCAGCTTACGGTCTGTAGCATTGACATCAGGATGCAGTGCCTTGATGCCTTCTGCAATAATATCGCCAACCAGCATTCTGGGATTCATCGACGAGAATGGATCCTGGAAAATAATTTGCATATTGGCGCGTTGTTGCCGTAACAGCTCACCTTCAAGACCACGCACGTCAACGCCATTTATTTTGACGAATCCTGAACTACCTGGGATTAAATTCAGCAAACTTTTCCCCAAAGTGGTTTTTCCACACCCAGATTCACCAACCAAAGCCAACGTTTTGCCTTGTTGAATAGTAAAGCTCACGCCATCCACTGCCCGCACATACCCGACTATGCGTTTAAACAGTCCTTTTCGAACCGGATAATAACAATGAAAATCTTCTACCCGTAACAATGGCGGTTGCTCTTGAACGTTATGGTTCAAACAGCTTTGCAGGGATGGCAGGGCGTTAAGTAATTTAAGGGTATAAAGGTGTTTGGCCTGGCTAAATAGTTCAGCCGAAGGCGCAGTTTCAACAATTTTGCCTTGCTGCATAACGGCTACCCGGTCAGCCATCGTAGAAACTAGCGCCAGATCATGGCTAATTAGCCAAAGCGCCATTCCGGTTTGCTGCTGAATGCTTTTCAATAACGCCAATATTTGTGCTTGGATCGTCACATCCAGGGAGGTCGTCGGCTCATCCGCAATCAATAAATCTGGCTTGCCTGCTAATGCAATCGCTATCATCACCCGTTGCCGCTGACCGCCTGACAATTGGTGGGGGTAATCTTTAATTCTCTGTTGCGGTTCCGGTAGCTCAACTTGCTGCATCAATTCCAGAACGCGTTGTTGTGTGTCTGTTTTGGATAACGGATAGTGTTGTTGAACGGCTTCTGCAATCTGGTCACCTATCGTCATGACCGGATTCAATGACGACATGGGATCTTGGAAAATCAAACCGATACGTCGTCCACGAATCTTGCACAAGTCCAACTCAGATCGCTTTAATAAATTTTCGCCTTGCAAGCTGATCGAAGTCGCGTTGAGGTGAGCATTATTGGGTAGTAACCGTAGCACCGATAAAGCGGTAATAGATTTACCAGAACCCGACTCGCCGACTAAGGCGAAGGTTTCGCCTGGATAAATATCAAAGCTGATGTCATCGACAACCGTATGAGACCGATTGAAACTAACACTCAGATGTTCAACGCATAGCAGTGACTCAGTCATAAACTAATCTTTAGCATTCAAAGCCATCCAGCTAACCAGCGAGTGTTGTCTTTCAATTCCTGCCAATCCATTTCATATTCTCTATGGGTAAGCACCGCTTCGATTACGCAAGTTACAACAATGCTTTGCTCATCTGCCTTAACACGAATGAGCAAAAAATGTTTTTCCTTACCCTGTGGCACAACAGCCGTCCATTTGCTTAGCATCAATTTATCAGGGTTGATTTGATTAACCGCCGGTTTATTCAACTGCTTCATTGCCCATACTTCTCGGGTCAAAAGCATCCTGCACCACATCGGCAAACAAATTAGCCGCCAGCACCAGGGCAAACATGAATACGAAGGCGGCGGACAATGACCACCACACGATGGGTTCACGCGCCATTTCCAGTCGAGCGCCGTTAATCATATTACCCCAGCTATACGTGGTAGGATCAACGCCGATGTTGATATACGACAATACCGCTTCCGCCAATACCAAGGAACTGAAATCGAGAACGACGGAAATTAACACAATGTGCATAACATTCGGCAAAATATGCCGCAACAAAATGGCATGTTGTTTCACACCAAGTGCCTGTGCCGCCAGCACATATTCCATTTCCCTGAGCTTTAAAGTCTCCGCCCTGAGCAAGCGACACAAGCCCGTCCAACTGGTCACGCCCAAAATCATACACAGGAACAGCAAACGCATATCGGCCCGGACAATCAAGCTGGTAAACTCGGCTTCATGATTTGCCATGTACACCTGCACCATCAACACCGATGCGGCTATCAGCAATACGCCAGGAATGGAATTGAGCGTGGTATACAGGTATTGGATGACATCATCAACCCAGCCACGAAAAAATCCTGCGAGAATACCAAACAGTATTGCCATAGGCAACATGATGAGCGTAGTAAGTGTTCCAATAACCAAGCCGGTACGGATGCTTTTGATGGCTTGGTAAAACACATCCTCGCCGACTTTGTCAGTGCCTAAGACATGATAATACAACGATAGATAACCCAACGTAGAGCTTAAGACAAAGATAACGAATAGGGTTACCATGACCGGACGCATCGCAAAAAATTGGGGTGCTGAACCGTGTTTTAGGTAACTCACGCCAGCAGATACAAGTATCAATAGGACGAACAAGGCTAATCCAAACCCAAATCCGATCCCTACTTTTAGCAAAATATCAGGTAGCTGCTCCTGTTCTGGATTTTCTAAATGCTTGCCACCATAAACCAGACGCGGATAATCCCATTGCATACTGCCGTCCTTTGCAACCATCTCCTTGCTGTATAAGGTCGTTGCAAACGGCGCTGAATAGGTTTTTTCATTATGCTCACGCAGGGGGGTAGCACAATAATCCAGCAGGCTGATAATTTCGTTTGAGCTTTCCTGATTTGATTTGAAATGGATGGAGTCTAAAAGTCCCACCAGAAGAAAAAATAGCAACACGACCAGGGACACCATCCCCACTTTGCTGTGGGCTATTTTATTGAGCGGACGTTGAATGTGTTCCTTATCATGCAAATAAAACCCGATGGCTATTGAAGTCAGCAATAACAGCAAGATCAGAGTATCGGTCCATAATAAGATCATGGCAGCAGTTTCATTCTTGATTTGCTATCTATGCGGGTGGAATAAAGCACAACCATATCGGAACGGTCACTTTTGCGGAATTTCTCACCACGAAGAACACGAAAGGCACGAAGAAAACACATACAACTTCGTGTTCTTCGCGTCCTTCGTGGTGAAAAAGTGTAATCCAACAGCCTTATCCAAATATTTCAGCGTAGAAATTTTCCATAGCTTGCCATGACCGCCTGTCTGCATCGGCCTGATAGACCGTGCCAAAACCGGGATCGTTGGCAACTGGATTGGTAAAAGCGTGGACGGTATTACCATAGGATACAAACTGCCAGTCTGCCCCGGCTAGCGTCATTTCCTCCTGAAAAGCAAGCACTAGGTCAGGTGGGGCCATCGGATCGTCACGGCCATGTAAGGCCAGGATTTTCGCCTTGATTTTATTGCCCTGCGTATTCCCTGGCGTACCAAGCAAACCGTGAAAACTCACTACGCCTTGCAGGTCAGCACCTGTCCGTGCCAAATCAAGGACACATAGCCCACCAAAACAAAAACCCATAGCGGCGATCTTACTGTCATCAACCCAAGGCAGCAGCTTAACGGCATTAAGGGCGGCTTTCATGCGTTGTTGCAGCTTATTCCGGTCTTCCATAAAAGGCTGCATCAACTTAGCATTTTCTTCGGTGCCGCTCCCTAACACGCCCTTACCATACATATCCAAAGCAAAACCAACATAACCTAATGCAGCTAATTTTCTGGCCTTATCAGCAACGAAAGCATCCCTGCCGCCCCAGGCATGGCAGATGAGTACCGCAGGCCGTCGCCCTGAAACGCTATCATCAAATGCAAAAAATGCTTCCAATACCACTTCTTCATCCATGTAAACTACAGTATTTTCGATGATTGCCATACTATCCTCCGTAGATTAACTGCTTAACTTAGTGTACCTGCTTGTTGCAAGGTCTCTAAAAAACCTAAAGAGGCATCTTCCACCATATCCAAGACCCGTTCAAAGCCGAACTTTTCACCGTAGTAGGGATCGGGGACTTCGCGGATTCCCAAGTGCGGCGCATAGTCCAGAAAATATTTAACCTTATTCTTATACTCATCGGGACAGGCATTGATGAGTATTGAATAATTATCATCATCCATAGCCAGCACATAATCATAATATTCGAAGTCACTGCCATGGACTTTTCTGGCGCGTAAATGTTGCAACTCTACGCCACGCTTGAGGGCGGCTTGCTGGGCACGAGCATCCGGCGGATTACCTATATGATAGGCATGGGTACCGGCTGAATCGACAGCAAACCGGGAAGCCAAGTTTTTTTCGCTTATGATTTTCGTAAACACACCCTCAGCAGTAGGGGATCTACATATATTGCCCATACAGACAAAAAGCACTTTGATTTTTTCCATTTTTAGTGTCGGTTAGGTAAAAGTTTTGCCCGGATATTTCAATTTTAGAAAAGCAGAAAAGAAGCTAAATAATTGGCGACCAGAAATACGGTAATACAGATCACCCGGTTGGTCATAGACATCTTCTGCCAATCAGTTGTTATGGCTGCCCTTAACTCAGCCCATTCATTTTTCAGGTTTTGGCTGACATTCCTGAACAGGTAAACCAACACTTTCCAAACAAGGAAAATCAGGACTCCACCAATAACTAGCATGATATAAAAAACAACCAGTTGAGTTTCATGCAAGTCGGTTTCAAAGATATGTTCAATTAACCTATCTAGGCTTAGTTCAATTACTTCTAAAATGATGTGGATAAATTCCCATAGATAACCAAATATCACATCATATAAGCCCACCAAAATACTGATCGCAATTCCGAACAAACTAAGTTGGAATATAAACTTTTGATATATTTGCCTGTGCATATGCAACTCGATTATCGAAGAAAATTCAAGCGGGCTTGTCCTATCGTTAACTTACCCAAACCCTGGCATTCCTGAACAGCCTCATCCACCCGCCATATTCCTGCCACTCTTGCGGATGCCATGAATTTTGTAATGTCCTGAAACAACGTTCAGGATGGGGCATCATGATAGTAAAGCGTCCATCGCTTGTCGTCAATCCGGTAATGCCCAAAGGCGAACCATTAGGGTTTGCCGGAAATGCTTCTGTTATCGCGCCATAATTATCCACATAACTCAAAGCAACTTTGCGTGCGTTGACTGCAAGCGCCGGATTATTGGCAAATACGGCACGGCCTTCGCCATGTGCGACGACTACTGGCAAGCGCGAACCTTCCATGCCCGAAAGCAAAATTGAAGGCGATGGCTGCACTTCCACCATGACGACCCTGGCTTCGAATTGTTCCGAATGGTTACGCATAAATCGCGGCCAATCTTCGGAACCAGGGATAATTTCTTTTAACCCGGACATCATTTGACAGCCGTTACACACGCCTAAGCCAAAACTGTCCTGGCGTGCAAAAAAGGCGGAAAATTCATCCCTGGCGCGGGGATTAAATAAAATGGACTTAGCCCAGCCGCCACCAGCGCCCAGCACGTCACCGTAAGAAAAGCCTCCACAGGCGACCAATCCTCTAAATCCAGACAGGCTGACCCGTCCATGAATGATGTCACTCATGTGGACATCGACGCTGGTAAAACCCGCACGATCAAACGCTGCTGCCATTTCCACATGACCGTTAACGCCTTGCTCACGTAAAATAGCAATTTTGGGTTTTGCAGTGTTGATGAACGGGGCGGTAATGTCTTCGTTAACATCAAAGGTTAATACCGCACACAGCCCCGGATCATTATCATCGGCTATTCGATCAAATTGTTGCTTGGCGCAATCGGGATTATCGCGGAGCGCTTGCATCCGGTAACTGACTTCTGACCAAGTGAATTGCAATTCTGCACGGTTGGCTGAATAGATGAGCCGATCGGCATGATAGATTGATAACTGCTGTGATTTGGTTAGCCCACCTATGATGTGAACCCCATTAGAAAACCCAGCTTGTTTGAATAGCCCAATGACTTCATCGGTATCATGACTATGTACTTGTAAAACCGCACCCAATTCTTCATTAAACAGCGCCGCTAGTACATCCTCGTCGAGATTGTCGATGTTTAATGATACGCCCAACCTACTGGCAAAAAGCATTTCAGTTACGGTTGCCAACAAGCCGCCATCCGAGCGATCATGGTAGGCCAAGAGTTTATTTTGCCTATTCAAGGTTTGAATGGTGTTGAAAAACCCTTTCAATAAGGCCGCATCATCCAGATCAGGACTCACATCTCCCATTTGTTGGTAAACTTGTGCCAATACCGACCCGCCCAAACGGTTTTTGGCTAGACCCAAATCAACAAGAATCAATACGCTATCTGCAATAGCCTGTAACTGCGGAGTAAGCGTTTTAGAAATGTCAGTAACAGGCGCAAATGCGGTAATGATTAACGACAACGGCGATGTCATGGTAAGTTCACCCATCTGGTCTTGCCAGACAGTAAGCATGGATAAGGAATCCTTACCTACCGGAATGGCAATACCCAGTTCTGGGCATAACTCCAGGCCAACGGCTTTGACGGTATCGTACAAGGCAGCATCTTCGCCTTGATAACCCGCTGCCGCCATCCAGTTCGCAGATAGTTTGATATTTCCTAATGATTCAATGCTGGCAGCAGCAATATTGGTTATCGCTTCCCCGATTGCCATCCGGCCTGATGCGGGTGCGTTGATGACGGCAATAGGTGTCCGTTCACCCATCGCCATTGCCTCGCCCGTAATCGAGTGAAAACCTGATGCGGTGACGGCGACATCTGCAACGGGGGCTTGCCAAGGGCCGACCATTTGATCCCTGGCAACCAAGCCCGTCACGGAACGGTCACCGATGTGGATCAAAAAACTTTTGTCGGCGACTGCCGGAAAAGACAAGACCCGTTTGATGGCTTCTTTTAATTCGATACCATCAAAATTCAATTTTGTTTTGGGTGGTGTGCTACGTTCAACCTTACGGTGCATTTTAGGCGGCTTACCAAATAACACTGACATAGGCAGATCAACGGGTTTATTTTCCAATAATGAATCGCTAAGCTGTAGATGTTCCTGCTCAGTCGCTTTGCCAATAACCGCGTACAGGCAATGCTCACGCTCGCAAAACGCGACAAATAATTCCAGCGCTTCTGGTTTGATGGCAATCACAAACCGTTCCTGCGCTTCATTACACCAGATTTGCATGGGCGACATACCCTGATCGGCATTATGGACATTGCGTAATTCAAACTGGCCGCCACGTCCGCAATCGTGAATGATCTCCGGGACTGCGTTCGATAAGCCGCCTGCACCCAGATCATGGATGGATACAATCGGCGAGCCATCACCCAAAGCATTGCAATGATTGATGACTTCCTGACAACGCCGCTGCATCTCAGGATTTTCACGTTGGACTGAGGCAAAATCGAGGCTCTCAGCACCTGAACCCGAAGCCTGCGATGATGCCGCGCCGCCGCCCAAGCCAATCAACATGGCGGGGCCACCCAAAATAATAATTAAAGATTCCGCCGGAATAGGCTGTTTGTTAACCAGCATAGGGCGTATCGTCCCCATGCCGCCAGCGATCACGATCGGTTTGTGGTAGCCCCTGAATTCATTGGCACAGTCTGCTATGGGCTGCTCAAAACTACGGAAATACCCGGCCAGATTGGGTCGGCCAAATTCATTATTGAACGCTGCGCCGCCTAGCGGGCCTTCCAGCATAATCTGCAAAGCAGAGGCAATGCGTTCAGGTTTGCCATTATCCTCTTCCCAAGGTTGGGCAAAGCCTGGGATTTTTAAATGTGAAACCGAAAATCCAGTTAACCCCGCTTTAGTTGCAGAACCCCGCCCAGTCGCACCTTCGTCACGAATTTCACCACCTGAACCCGTCGCTGCACCAGGGAAAGGCGAGATGGCTGTGGGATGATTGTGGGTTTCAACCTTCATCACCAAGTGGGCAGCTTCCTCAGTATAAGCGTATTCGCCCGTCATGGGATTTCGGATAAGAACCTGTGTATTTGCCCCCGCAACCACGGAGGCATTATCGCTATAAGCCGACAAAATACCTTTTGGGCTTTTGTCCGACGTATTACGGATCATGGCAAATAAAGACTGCGCTTGCTCAACACCGTCGATAGTCCAGTCCGCGTTAAAGATTTTATGCCGACAATGTTCGGAATTTGCTTGAGCAAACATCATCAATTCCACATCGGTTGGGTTTCTGCCTAGCGCGTGAAAACTGTCGGTGAGATAATCAATTTCATCCTCGGACAACGCCATACCCAATTGCGTATTGGCTGCTACCAATGACTCCCGGCCTTGTCCTAAAATATCCACGGTTTGCAATGGTTTTGGCTGATGTTCCGCAAAGAAGTCAGGATCAATCGCTTCAAAGCAGACCGTTTGTGTCATGCGATCAAAAAGCAAAGCAGATAGGCGCTTTTTGATATCACCAGACAAAGTGACGTTTGCAGCTATCGAATATTCAATTCCCCGCTCGATACGCTTAACGGAATCTAATCCACAGCGTTGGGCTATTTCGCTTGCTTTGCTAGACCAAGGTGAAATCGTTCCTGAACGTGGCACTACCAGCCAGCGTTCTCCATCAATATGAGTGACTTTATCTTGAACACCGTAAGAGAGCAGCACTTTTAACAAAGCTAATTCAGCATCACTCAATGCATCGGCAACATCCACAAAATGTATAAACTGCGCTGTAAGCGAGTGGACGCTAGGCGCTATCGTCTGACATTCAGTAATCAGTCGATTAATACGAAAAGTTGATAAAGCAGAAAAGCCTGGAAGTTTAAGCATGTGGGTGAGAACGGGGAGATGTGCGGTTTTGTATCATATTATGACATTTGAGTAGTCGAGATAATGAATTGGCTAGCAAACAACACATCAGCCAATGAAAAACGTACTGAGGTGAATAGTAAAATTCAACCCACTTTTGTGTGAGTTATCTCACTTTGCCTTATCAGCCAGATCAGCCTTGATGGTATCTGCCAAAACTTTCAACAAACGCAAAGCGGCATCATCATTTAGCATAGGCAAATACTCTTCATTCAGGGCAATCACATCGGTTTGCTGTCCGTGTTCTTCCAGTTTGAGCACATATTCCCTGTCATTGATATCGATACCCTTGAAGATGAACAA
The DNA here is from genome assembly GCA_003155565.1 of Methylococcaceae bacterium. Taxonomy (GTDB): domain Bacteria; phylum Pseudomonadota; class Gammaproteobacteria; order Methylococcales; family Methylomonadaceae; genus Methyloglobulus. The sequence goes on from PMDM01000221.1 coordinate 11,410, forward strand.
AATTTCATCCATAAATGAATCGTCTTTTGTCTTTTTTTCGTCCGGGTCGTATTGGATGGTGATTTGCGCCCGATCATGATTACGTTCCGTGACTTCGATAGTATTGCGGCTCAACGCTTTATTGACCACACGCCAAGATTTGGAATACCCAGAACCTAAGCGCAAGCGGCTTTCGCCATCATCGTATTTGATGATTTCGACGGACGAAACCGTATCCCGCCCATCGGATTCATCGGCGGATGTCACTTCTGTACTACTCGTTTCTGGAGTGGCGGCTGGCGCTGCTTCTGGAACATTATCATCTGAAGCAAAATCCGCAGGTGGTTGACCTGGATTATCTGTACCCGTGCTAGTTTCGCTTCCTTCAAGATTAGCGGCTGGCGGCGAGGCTTTAGAAGCACTACCAATAGAAGCACTTCCGGCAGACTGATTCTTCCTTAACTCAGCAGGATAATTAATCAAGGGGATTTCAGTGGTGTACTGGTAATCCCTTTCCTTATCGGGAAAATAACTTTGCAAATAGCTGCACCCTGCCAGAACAGCAGAAGTTATACCTAGAAAGAAAAGTCCAAATCTATTTTTCATAGCGTTACACAATAATGTCAGCTTGCCGCATGGCTTGCCGTACAGCGTTATAACAATCTTCCGTCAACCAGGTTAACGGCAAGCGAATACCTTTTGCCATCAAGCCCATTTCTGCCACCGCCCATTTCACCGGAATGGGATTAGCCTGAATAAATAGCTGTTTGTGTAAACCGGCCAATTTATTATCAATGGCTAACGCCGTATCAGCGTCTCCCTCAATCGCCGCCATAATCATTTCATGCACTAACTTGGGCGCGACATTGCCGGTGACGGTAATCGTACCGTTACCACCAAGCAAGCAACATTCACGGCTGGTGGCATCATCACCACTATAAATAGCAAAGTCAGAGCCAGCCAAATCCCTTATGATTTTTATTCTGGTCAAATCCCCAGTTGCTTCCTTGACACCGACAATATTAGCCAAATGTGATAATCGCCCGACAGTTTCCGGCAACATATCGCAGGCCGTACGCCCAGGGACATTGTATAAAATCTGTGGGATATTAACCGCTTCACTAATGGCTTTATAATGAAGGTATAACCCTTCCTGGGTCGGCTTATTGTAGTAAGGCGTTACGATCAGACAGGCATCAGCACCAACCTCTTTTGCCCTGCGCGTCAAAGTAATCGCTTCAGTGGTAGAGTTTGAACCCGTCCCGGCAATCACAGGAATGCGGCCTCGTGCGTAGTCCA
>PMDM01000203.1 GCA_003155565.1 Methylococcaceae bacterium
AGAAGAACGTTCCACCTTGTATGGCCTGCCATGGGGAGAAAGGTGAGGGCAAGGAAGCAACACCTAGATTGGGTGGTCAACACGAAGCCTATCTAAAACGCCAACTTAAGGTCTTTTATGGCAATGACCGACCAGCCGCCATGGCAATGCATGAGGTAGTTAAGGGCTTAACTGAGAAAGATGTTGAAGCGATAGCTCAATACTTGCAGGCTCAGTAGCGATTTAAAGTTACGCGTTTAGGATTTATAAGGCAATGACAAACGGACTTTTGAATTCGCTTATTGGCAAAGCTCGTTGTTATCAGCAATCATATTTCCCCAATTAATTACTTTTTTCAGCGTATTTTCGCTCGCCTGTTTTAGTGCGACCGTTCCTCCTTGTGCATTAGCTGAGGTGGATGTGACGCTTTCTGTGATTAGTTGGCTTGATATAACCTTTTGGGATTTTTTCTCAATCAGAAATACGCTCAATTGAACAAAGCCCTCGCTGGAAGACGGTGTTTGGAACACCTGATCAAATGCTTCTATTTTTAGTTTCAAACTACANNGGCTCTCGGTATAGAAAAAAATTCGCGAAGGGTTTTGGTAGTTCAGGCGATAACGAATTTTATTATGATTCAGAGATGCAGTTGAAACTGGTTCTTCTAATATAATCTTTGAAGTAATTTGTTGATTACTTTCGCTTGGAACAGACAAACCAAAATCATAAACAGCGATATTTTGTTTAGTTTTGTTTATTCCAACGCAAGCGGCTAGAGTGCTTATAAATAGGCTGCTTGTTAACACTAAAATAATAGGTCGCATTCTAACTCTCATGGTTTAGTGGTAAATCCTTCTTCACCAGGCCCTGGTGGCGGAACTGGTTTCCCAAATATAATGCTTTGCGGATTATCTTCTACTGCATCAATGAGCTGGTTGAAATGAATGACGCTTCTATTCATATTTTGAGTCAATGTATGTAGCTGCGGTAATGTTTCATTTTCAAGTGTATTGGTAAGCTGATTAGTGCTATTTGTAATTTGATCTGCTGAGTTGTTGAATTTTTTAGTTGTTATGCTCAGTTCATTGATAAGCGGTCTTGCCGCATCAAAAGTCTGTTGTGCGCTTTCTAACGATTTTACAAGCTGGGCTTGATTTTTCTCGGACGCCATTTTATTTGCATTGCTGAACATGTTTGTCGCAGAATTAATTAATGGTAAAACTTCCTCAGATGCTTTTTCAAAATTTGCAATAGTATGATTTAATTTTTGAATATCGATATTTGTCAAAATACGATTGGCAGACTCAGTGAGTTGGCTACTGTTTCGTAGCAGCACTTCAAATTGAGCGGTAAATTCTGGACCTTTGGACATTAAATCGTCCAGAAGAGTTGGTCGAAGTGGAATAGTGCTACCAGCTGGTAGTGCAGGGGTGTTTTTGCTTTCATCATTTAGATCAATATAAGCAAGACCGGTTATCCCTTGCCGACGAAGCTCTGCATAAGCCTCACTACTGAGCTTTAAGTTTTGTGCGACTGCAATCTTAATCAAGACGGTAATTTGCGAGGACGGGTCTAGTGATATTTTTATTACTTTGCCAACATCTACACCACGAAATTTCACGGCAGCTTCGGGGCTTAATCCAGTCACTGGCAGTTGAGAGCTTACAGTGTACTCTGTGCGAGCTTGCTGCGAGCCACTGATCCATAAATACGCAAATAGCAACCCTATTCCAAGCATTAAGGTGAAGATACCAACTGCAATTGCATAGGCTCGGTTTTCCATGGCTTATTATAATCTTTCAAGTCGGCTACGGATACTTTGGAAGAAATTGATGACAAAAGGGTGATCAATGCCAGCCAGTTCCTGTAATGAACAATCTGCAATAATATGTTTATCTTCCAATACGGCCACACGTTCTGCTAGTGACGCTAGGGTGTCCATATCATGGGTAACAAACAGTACAGTTAATCCCAAAGATTTTTTAAGCTGCTTAACAAGATCGATAAAATTATGACTACGATCAGGGTCCAGTCCTGCGGTGGGCTCATCAAGTACCAAAAGTTCAGGCTCCAAGGCAAGCGCACGGGCAAGCCCCACCCTTTTCACCATGCCGCCTGAAATCTCAGCAGGTAGCAGATCGGCATTGCGTGGCTCCAGTTCAACCAATGCCAGTTTGTGCATTACCAATTGGTAGATGACGGATTCATCAAATTGTTTTAATTCACGTAACGGGAAAGCGATATTGTCGAAAACCGAAAGCGCAGAAAATAAAGCACCTTGTTGAAATAAAACGCCAAAACGGTTCATCAGGCGCCGTTGTGCTACACGCTCCATAGCGTGCAGATTTTGACCAAACAATAGCACATTACCGCTTATTGGTTTGGTTAGTCCTATGATGTGACGCAATAGGGTAGTTTTCCCACAGCCTGACCTACCCACTAAAGCAAGAATATCGCCTCGTTTAAGTTTTAAGTTTAGGTTATGGTGAACAATATTGTCGCCAAACTCCGTACAAACATTCTGTAAGTCGCAGATGATGTCCTCATCAGGGTTAATTTCCATTGGAGTATTTTGAACTATATCCTCACTCATACGCCGATGCTACGTGTCAAAATTGCAAACCAGGCATTGACCAAAATCACACCAGATATCGCTGTTACCACTGAGCTTGTTGTACTGTTGCTCAGGCTCTCAGTATTGGGCTTGATGCGTAATCCAAAGTGGCATGCCACCAATGCTACAACGAAACCAAACATCAGACCTTTAATCAGGCTGAGTGTAAGGTTTACAGGCTGAACAACCAACGGTAAATAATCAAAGAAGAAGCGAAAGCTAATTCCTAACTCTAAATTCGATGCAAAGGCGCCACCAACGAGCGTCCAGCCGGAAGTCCATAACACCAGTAAAGGCGCTACAAAAGTCAACCCTAGCACCTTAGGTAGAACAACTCGTAAAATACGCGAAATCCCCATTGTAGTCAGGGCATCAATCTCGTCGGTTACACGCATCACGCCGATTTGCGCTGTCATCGCAGAACCTGATCGGCCTGCAACTAACACCGCCATTAGCACGGGGCCGAGTTCGCGGATAATACTGAGCCCTAAAATATTGACGATATAAATGTCGGCGCCAAACGAATGCAGTTGCCTCGACATTAAATAACCCATTACCACACCAATCATAAAACCTAGTAATGCTGTCACCGGTAAGGCGTTCACGCCGCTTTTGTATACGTTAGCGCTAAATTCGCGCCAAGGAAAATCTTGTGGGCGGCGAAATAAGTAGGAAATTTCGAGTAAAAGCAAAATGAGCAAGTGAATAAACTCGGTGAAATGGTGCAATAGGTGGAGTACACCTTTACCCAAAGTATTCAGTGGCGAAAGCCAGTCATGATCAATTTTTTTACTAGGTGGCCTTTTTAAACCAATTAGCGTATTAAAAAGCTCGGCTTGTTCAGGTCTTAGAGAGATGTTGGAATTAAGTTTGTTGCCCCATCCAGATAAGAGAGTAGACGCACCAGCGGCATCTAACTGCTCTATTTCGTTCAAGTCCCATTTTGTCAAAGTATCTAAAAAAAATGGCTCTAATAATTTTTTAAGTTTAGCAAAATCATTAGACGGGGCTCGTAATGACCACTGACCAAAAAGCTGGACATGGCGTCGACCTTGGTCATCCTGAGCAACACGAAAGTTGGCTGCGACCATTCATTTTCCCCTTTAACACGATTATACGCGGCGAAAAATTGAAAATGCAACTAAAGTGATATCAGATTTGATGCAAGCGGCGACCAGCATTGGATTAGGGCTGAATTAGTGGATAGGCAAGCCATCAGACTTATGCTGCAATGCGACAGTTAGTGTATAACTGATTTGC
>PMDM01000412.1:0-345 GCA_003155565.1 Methylococcaceae bacterium
AATTATATTGGGTATCCAAAGGGGAAGTATCAATCAGATTGCTTTGTTCGGAATCAGCTTCTCTAGCTTCATCTAATAGGGTATCCGCTTGAACCTCTAAATCAATGCCGACTTGCTTGCCAATATCTATTATGTCTCTGCTTTTCGTAACTGTTTGCGTTTGTTCATTTGGGGCGCTCATGTAACCTCCGAATTTTAGCCGCTAAAATTATCTGGACAAACCCCGACCCTGTTTAATGGAGGAAGGAGTAACAACTGCCTTGTTTCCATCATATTTTATACTGGAATCACTCCCAATAACAGGTACTTTATCGAATAATTCACGATCATGTTTGACAAAACTTT
>PMDM01000412.1:379-2517 GCA_003155565.1 Methylococcaceae bacterium
CGTTGTTTCATTGTAATTTATTTAACCTTCCACAATGGCTACTAGCAATACTTGGGTAAGATCGGCTTCAAACTCATGCCCATCGTCGTCATATTTCAACCATGCAAAGCCTTCAGTCGGTGGGCGACGATTCACCAGTAAGCGAGCAGGGCGGTCATTATGTTGAACCTTAATAATCGCTTTTTTTAACTTAGTTGGGTCATCGACCTTGTCAGTCTTTTTTTTCTTGGCGTCATTTTCATTCATAACAAAATAATCGCCGTCGTCTGGTTTCGCATCGTTTTGCTTCTCGGCTAAAAACTCACGAAACAACTTAATAGGNNACGAGTTCATTGATAATCGTTACATCTTTGCAGCGACCTGAATTGAACACATCGGCAATCGAATCAGGCAAATCAAGTAAGGTAGCGTGCTGCGTCACGAACGCAGGCGATTTGCCTAAATTCTTGGCAATATGAACCCTTTTAACGCCTTTTGCCAGCTCGATACCTATAACGTCGGCTATCTCACGAGGCGTGAGACTATCCCGTAGCAAGTTCTCAACAACCTGGTCGTAATTATTGTAATCGTTGTCGATATAGCAAGGGATNNCGATATTGTCCGTTAATTCATCCAGGCTTTGCTTGGAAAATCCTGGATTATCTTGTTTCCTGGGCTGGTTGGGATCTTCATCAATTAAATCCATATCCAGAAGCAGAGGAGAACCGTCAGAATGTGTAGGAAAATCCAGGAGAGCAGAAAGATCCCCCATGCTTTCAAGACCTAACCCTGATGATTTAGCAGGCGATTTATTGAGTAAAGTAGTCATTATTATGCAATCTCCATCTTTTCAAAAACATAGGCGGCTAATGCGCGGACTTCCTGCGAAGCCTTACGAGCTGCGGTTTTTTTAATCTTCCAGACCGGTACACCTGATGCCAACGCATCGGCAATACTGCTTCGTAAACCAATCCCAGTAGGANNTCAACTTTACTTGGCACCATCCCAAGAAATTTAAGTTTTGTATTTAACTTACGGACATTTGCAATGGTTGTAAGCATTTTTTTGATACCTTGAAGGCTGTAAACCTCAAGTTCAATAGGCGATAAAACACAGTCGGCAGCAAAGAGGGCGGCAGCAAGACTGACACCAAGGGCAGGGGCTGTGTCGATTAANNGTCAGTTAAGCTACGTCTTTCCATGTTGGCAAGAACAGGGTCTGAAGCGACTAGCTGCAACAGAGGTCCATCAGGTAATTTACTAAATGCTTTTCGTAGGGTATCACCATCCATGTCAAACATTTGGCTTGCCAAATAACCGCTATTAAAATCTTGCAGTGTAAATGAAGCGTTTGCTTGGGTATCAAGATCAATTACTGCAACGCGTTTGCCACGCTCAAAAAAATCGAATGCAAGATGAACAAGGCTTGAAGTTTTGCCGACGCCGCCTTTTTGTTGTGCAACAACCAGTGTTTTCATGTCAACTTTTCTCGTTTCTTTACTGCGATCTCTGCCCATTTATTTACGATGAACGCCTGATGCTCTGGTAGTACCGCCGAAACCATCTTAAATCCTTCCGGGAGATTCTTGGTAGTGTGTGCTATCCATATTCGGTTGACTGCTTGTGAAACCGCTCCTCTCGATAACCCCAGTTGTTCTACAAATACCGTTTGTTTCATGCCATCGACCAAAACACCATGCGCTATCTTTAGTGTTTGGGTTCCCACATCCAAACCCTTTATGCACTCTTGGAACTGGGTTTCGGATAATCTTTTTTTCATGGATTTCACCCATATTTTGCTCCGCGATGAGTTAAAGATACCAGTGTCAGCCAACTTAATAAAGTATAGCTAAACAATAATGATAAAACAATAACTTTTAGCGGCTAAAATAGATATTATTGAAACGAGACAAACTGAAGTATTGTTTAAATACCTTTTGGCTTATAAATCGTAACAAAATAAGTTAGGAAAGTTAGTACGAAGAAATGCAAAAGAAAAATTGCACCGGAATAGTGTCCAGATGTGTTCCAGAAATACAACATTCGAATAAACTGGAAGGAACAGTCGATTGAAACAACCCATTTCAAGATTGGCCATACCAAAACGCTGAACGCCCAAATAATTTTTATAATACTGCTGCCAAAACTGGATTTTACTTT